>JAJAYY010000184.1 GCA_026785965.1 Sphingomonas bacterium | reverse complement strand
TTCTCGATGCGCCCGCGAGTCACGCCGGCACCGGTGGAGCGCTCGACGATCGCCCCGCTCGTCCCAAGATCGATCTCGTCGGGGCCAAGCCAGCGGCCATCGAGGCTCTGGTAGGTCTCGTGGGTCACCATGCCTTGCGTGAACAGCCCCTTGAACGGCTCCTTGATCGACAGCCGCCCGATGCGTTCGAGCGCGCGGGTAAAGAAGCGCGCGTAGAGCAAGTGCAAGATCGCATGCTCGACCCCGCCGATATATTGGCCGACCGGCAGCCACGCCTCGGCCTCGGCGCGGTCGAACGGCTGGTCCTTGGGCTGGCTGGCGAAGCGGATGAAATACCAGCTCGAATTGACGAACGTGTCGAGCGTGTCGGTTTCGCGCCGCGCGGCCGCGCCGCACGCCGGGCAGTCGACCTTGCTCCAGCTCGGATGGCGGTCGAGCGGGTTGCCGGGGATATCGAAGCTGACATCCTCGGGCAAAATGATTGGCAATTGGTCGCGGGGCACACCCACCGGGCCGCAGCCTTCGCAATGGATGATCGGGATCGGCGTGCCCCAGTAACGCTGGCGCGACACGCCCCAGTCGCGCAGCCGATATTGGGTCTTGCCCTGTCCCCAGCCGGCGGCTGCGGCGCGCTTGATCACTTCGGCGCTGGCCGCGGCACTGGTCAATCCGTCGAGGAACGATGAATTGACCGCGATCCCGGCGCCAGTTTCGGCTTCGACCACCTCTTGCGCGGCATTGCCGGCGCTGTCAGCGACGACGCGGCGGATCGGCAAATGATATTTATTCGCAAACTCAAAGTCGCGAACATCATGCGCCGGAACCCCGAACAGCGCCCCGGTGCCATAATCCATCAGCACGAAATTGGCGATCCACACCGGCAGGCGGCGCTCGGGATCGATCGGGTGGATCACTTCAAGCCCGGTGTCGAAGCCGAGCTTTTCGGCGGTTTCGATTTCGGCCGCGGTGGTCCCGCCCTTGGCGCAGGCCGCGATGAACGCCGCGACCTTCGGATGGTCGACGGCCAGCGCCTCGGCGATCGGGTGGCCGGGCGAAATCGCGACGAAGCTGGCGCCAAAGATGGTGTCGGGGCGAGTGGTGAACACTTCGAGGTCGCACGACGTCCCGCCTGGCGGATTGCCGGCCAGTCGGAAACAGAATTGCAGCCCCTGGCTCTTGCCGATCCAATTCTCCTGCATCAGCCGGACCTTGTCGGGCCATTGATCGAGCGTCCCGAGCCCGTCGAGCAATTCCTCGGCAAAATCGGTGATCCTCAGGAACCACTGGCTAAGCTTGCGCCGTTCGACCTCGGCGCCCGATCGCCAGCCCTTGCCGTCGATCACCTGCTCGTTGGCGAGCACGGTCATATCGACCGGGTCCCAATTGACCTCGCTCTCCTTGCGATACACCAGCCCGGCGTCCATCAGGTCGAGGAACAAGGCCTGCTCATGGCCATAATAATCGGGTTCGCAGGTGGCGAGTTCGCGGCTCCAGTCGATCGCGAAGCCGATCCGCTGCAATTGCCCGCGCATCGCCGCAATATTGGCGCGGGTCCATTCGCCCGGATGGACCTTCTGCTCCATCGCCGCATTTTCGGCCGGCATTCCGAACGCATCCCAGCCCATCGGGTGGAGCACTTCAAAGCCCTGCATCCGGCGGAACCGGGCGAGCACGTCGCCCATCGTGTAATTGCGGACGTGTCCCATGTGGATGCGCCCCGACGGATAAGGGAACATCTCGAGCACATAGGCCTTGGGCTTGGCGCTACCCGAATCGGCGATGAAGCTGCCGGCGTCCGCCCAGCGCTGTTGCCAGCGCCGGTCGGCAACCGCCGGGTCGAAGCGGTCGGTCATGGGCGCTAGGCCTTAACCGCTGACGGTGGCGCGGCGAAGGTCGCGGGCCCGGGTCAGGATGATGTCCTCAAGCTTCTGGACGGTCGCCGCGGAGACCGGTTTGTCGACCCAATTGCCGCTTTGGTTGACCTGACGGCTGGCGGCGACTCGCAGTGCATCGGCGCGCAAATCCTGGTCGAGGATCGAAACCGTCAGCTTGACCCGTTCGCCCGGGCTTTGCGGGCTGGCGTACCAATCGGTGATGATCACCCCGCCGTTCGAATCGGCCTGGAGCAAGGGGGCGAACGACAAAGTGTCGACCGCGGCGCGCCACAAATAGCTGTTGACCCCGATCATCGTCATTTTCGACGGGGCAAGTTCGGTCGGAGCGCCGCTCTTGCTGCTGCAGCCGGCGAGCGCGACGCCCGAGAGAGCGAGAACGGCGAAAGTCTTGTGAAGGCGGGTCATGCACTCATCCTGGCAAATCGGAATGTCCGGTGCGTTATAGATGCTCGACGCGGCGCGGCAAGCACAGAGCGAGCGATCCCGCCCGGCGCCGATTGTGCCCGCGATGACACAGCCGCAAATGAAAGACTCTTGAGTCATGGAACCGACAGCTTGGTCGCGCTATATCACGCGGAGCAAAGGAGTCGTTGGGCGTGAATAGCGTACAGGGGAAGGGCGAAAAACTGGTAGTGGTGTTGACCGCCGCTGCGCTTCTTGCCGTGCCCGCGATCGCATTTGCCGCGACCAAGACTCGCCCGCCGGCAATTTCCTTCTCGTTCGAACGCATCACCGGCTTTACCCCGGCAGCGGCGGATCCGCGGCTCGCCGCCGCGCTCGCCGGTCGCGGCCTCGGCAGCGATGGGTTCAAATTCACCCCCGCCGCGGCTACCGGCCGCCCCTCGCAGATCCGGGTTGCGGTCCGCGCCCGCAGCCTTGCTCCGGCTTCGAATCGCCCGCTTGACCTCACCGCCGCACCGCAGGTCGGTGGGCTGACCCCGGCCAGCTTCAACCTTGGCGCTGCGGTCGGCTGGAAGCGGTTTGCGCTCGCCGGAGACGTCGCCAAGGCGGTCAGCACCGACCCCGCGCTCGGCACGCGCAAGAGCGCGCTGGTTGGGGTGAGCTACAATCTCAAGAAGTTTACCGGCCGGGTCGCGGTCGGCGCCGAGCGCAGCGAGAGCCGCCTCGGGCTCGGCCAGCCCGACAATGTCTCGGTCGATGTCGGCGCGGCCTACAATCTCAGCCGGCGCATCGCGCTCACCGGCGGCGTCCGTTACAAGGTCGAACAGGATCGGCTTGCCGCGCTCGCCGATCAGCGCCGCGACAGCCAAGCCGTCTACGTCGGTACCGCCTTCAAATTCTAACCCGCTGGGGGCCGAAAATGGTCGCTGAGTCTACGACTCTTGCGACCTTTGTGACGTTAAGCGCCGTCCGCTGACCGCGCGCTGCCGCAGCCTGGGGTCTGGCGGGTTGGCAGGCGTTTTCCTATAGCGCGCGCGAAATGACCGCCGCCGCCACTCGCCTCGCGCATGTCCGCGCCGAAATCACCCGCGCCGCCCGGCTGGCGCGGCGCGATCCGCTCGACGTGACCCTGATCGCTGTGTCGAAACGCCGCACCGCCGAGGAGATCGAGGCGCTGATCGTTGCCGGCCAGCGCGATTTCGGCGAAAGCCGCGTTCAGGAAGCGCTCGACAAATGGCCCGCGTTGCGCGCGCTTTACCCCGACGTCCGGCTCCACATGATCGGCCGCCTCCAGTCGAACAAGGTCGCCGAGGCCGCCGCGCTGTTCGACACCATTCACTCGCTCGACCGCTCATCTTTGCTCGATGCGCTCGCCGCCGCGCCGCACCCCCCCCCGGCCTATGTCCAGGTCAATCTCGGGGAGGAGGAGCAGAAAGGCGGTGTCGCGCTGGCCGATCTCGAGGCATTCCTCGCCGTGGTGCGCGCCTCGCCGGTCGCGCTCGCCGGACTGATGGCGATCCCCCCGCTGGGGCTCGAGCCAGGGCCGTTCTTCGCCTTCCTGTATGAATTGGCGCGGCGCCATGACGTCACCGGGCTGAGCATGGGAATGTCGGGCGATTATTCCACCGCGGTGATGTTGGGCGCCACGGCGGTCCGGGTCGGAACCGCTTTGTTCGAGGATTAAGCCGCCGCGGTCGCCCAGCCGAGCCGGGGAATGGCAATCGATCTTTTGCCCGACAAATCAGTGCGGCTGCAATATCGCGGGCGCGGTGGGCTGCGGCGGGGGCCGAATGATCGGAGACTTAAGAGTTGGCGTCAGCTCATCGTCGCAAGGCGCCGTTGCAACATTGCCCGTAGAGCTTTCGATTCGACCTCAAACCGCTCGCAGTCGCGGCGAATCCATTCCTGATGCACAGCCATGCCGGTCACCAGGTCCGGCAGGCGCGGTCGAGATCGAGCCTTTGTCACCATTCGGCTGACATCTGGTCCGGATAGCGACGGCTCAACGAACCGGATTGCCGAGCGCAGCGCCGGTCGAGGCACGATCCCCGCAATCTCTGACCAATATTGACTCTGCTGGTCACGGACCATGGCATCCCATTGCCGGTTGTCGGCGAACAGAGCGTAATAGCGCGAAATGGCCACCTTCATCTCGGGCGCGCGCAACAGCCTCAGGTTACCGGTGCTGATGAGTTCGTCGTAGGTTTGTCGCGAAGGCTGCGGAAGATAGAGAAACCCGGCGCGAACGATGGACATCGCGAAACGGCCCGGCTGGCGTCGCACAATCGTCTCGTCGGCGAGACTCGACAAGACGAATTCGGCCGATTGATCGTTGATAAACGAGCGCTCTCGCGCCGTCGCAAGCGTCGCCATGTCGGAGTCCAGATCGCCGATGATCTGCTGATAGTAGCGGCGCTCTTCCTGACGATCCTGACGGCGCTCGTTCCAATTTGCGACCTCGATGCCGACGAACACGCCAAGGATCACGATCGCCAGGTCGATGACGACGGCGAGCCATTGCTGCGCCCTCAGATTTTCGACTAAGCGGCGAACAATCAACCGGCGCAGTTGAGGATTCCCTTCCAGATCGGGAGGAGCCGCTCGCCTCCGCCACTTCGCGCGGCGACGCAAATCTATGCCTCTCCCCGTTCGGACGCAAGACACAGCTGGCGAGAGCGTGGGATTCCGTCCAGCGACGCTTGCGTGGAGCGAGACCTGCCCCAATAGAGAACAGCGTGACCGACCCGCATCAACTTTTGCACGACCGCTTCGGCTTTTCGCACTTCCGCGGGGTTCAGGAGCAAGTTGTCGATCGCGCGATGGCCGGGCAGCATACGCTCGCGGTAATGCCGACCGGGGCGGGCAAGTCGCTGACCTATCAGCTTCCCGCGCTCGCCCGGCCAGGGACCGGGATCGTGATCTCGCCGCTGATCGCGCTGATGCACGACCAGGTCCGCTCGGCGACCAGTTTCGGGATCCGCGCCGCTGCGCTGACCAGCCTGTCCGAAGACCCGCGCAGCATCCGCGACGCGCTGCGCGATGGCGAGCTCGACCTGCTCTACGTCGCTCCCGAGCGCGCTACCGGCGAAGGCTTCGCGCAATTGCTTGGCGAAGCCCACATCGCTCTGTTCGCGATCGACGAAGCGCATTGCGTCAGCGAATGGGGCCACGACTTCCGCCCCGACTATCGCTTGCTCAGGCCGTTGCTTGATCGCTTCGGCGATGTCCCGCGGCTCGCGCTGACCGCCACCGCCGACCGCCGCACCCGCGCCGACATCCTCACCCAGCTCGGCATTCCCGAGGACGGGATGATCATCGCCGGCTTCGACCGGCCCAACATCCGCTATCATGTCGTGCCGCGCGATGGGCTGACCGGGCAGTTGAAGGCCTTGCTCAACGACCATCCCGGCCCCGGCATCGTCTACGCCACCAGCCGCAACGCGACCGAGAAGATCGCCGAACAGCTCGGCCGTACCGGGCGCGCGGCACGTCCCTATCACGCCGGGCTCGACGGCGGCGTTCGCCAACGCAACCAGGCCGCGTTCGTCGCCTCCGAAGACATGGTGATCGCCGCGACGATCGCCTTCGGGATGGGGATCGACACGCCCGACGTGCGCTTCGTCGCCCATGCCGGAAGTCCCAAATCGATCGAGGCTTATTATCAGGAGACCGGCCGCGCCGGGCGCGACGGCGATCCGGCCGAGGCGTGGCTGTTCTGGGGCGCCGACGATTTTGCGCGTGCGCGGCGCCGGATCGAGACCGAGGTCGAGCCCGATCGCCGCCCGGGCGAGCGCGAGCGCCTGAACACGCTCGCCGGCTTCGTCGAGGCCGCGACCTGCCGCCGCGCGATCCTGCTTCGCCACTTCGGCGAGGATCCGCCCGCGACGTGCGGCAATTGCGACAATTGCCTCGATCCGCCGGCGACGATCGACGTCAGCGACGTGGCGCGCAAATTCCTCTCGGCGGTGTTCCGCACCGAAATGCGCTTCGGGGTCGCACACCTCGCGGCGGTGCTTGGCGGTGACGATAATGAAAAGGTCCGCCAGTTCGGCCATCACAATTTGTCGGTGTTCAACATCATGGACGCCGCTGAGCTGGCGTTGGTCCGCCCGGTGGCGCGCTCCTTGCTCGCGCGCGACGCGCTGCGCAGCGACGATTATGGCGGGTTGAGCTTTGGTCCCGGCGCCAAGCCAATCCTCAAGGGCGAGGAGCAGCTCGTCATCGCTGTCCCGCCCAAACGCGTGCGCAAAGCGCGCGACCGCGGCGGCGCCGATCTGCCCCACGATCCGTTGTTCGAGGCGCTGCGCGCGTGGCGCCGCGATCGCGCCAGGGAGGAGGGTGTCCCGCCTTACGTCATATTCCACGATTCGACGCTGCGTGCGGTGGCCGGGGCAAAACCTGAATCGCTCGCGGCGCTTTCGTTGATCGAGGGGATCGGCGATACCAAGCTCGATCGCCACGGCGAGTCGCTGCTTGAAGCACTCGCGTCGGCATTGGAGGATCAGCATGGCGCGGCAGCTTGACGAAAAGACCCTGGTCGATGGCCAGATTTCGCCCGCCGACATTGCGGCGCTCAAGGCTGAGGGGGTGACGTTCATCGTCAACAACCGCCCCGACGGCGAGGATGAAGGGCAGCCGACCAGCGCTGACATCGAAGCCGCGGCGGCGGCGGCGGGGGTCGGTTATCGCCATGTCCCGATCGCGCGCGGGATGGGCCCGTCCGACGTCGAGGCGATGCGCGTTGCGATGCACGCCGCCGGCGCCGGAAAATTGCTCGCATTCTGCCGCTCGGGCAATCGCTCGACGCTCGCCTGGGCGGTCGCCAAGAGCGAAGACGGAATGCCGCGCGCGGAATTGGAGCGCTGCGTTGCCGAGGCTGGCTTCAACTTAGGGCCGGTGTCCCACCTGCTGAGGGACTGAAGTCTGTGCTTGAGCGCGGAAGCGGTGCTGGCTAGCTGAAATAAACTCTAAGCCGCGGTCCCACCGACCGTCAGCCCGTCGATCAGCAGCGTCGGCTGACCGACCCCGGCGGGGACCGATTGCCCGCCCTTGCCGCACACCCCAATGCCTTCGTCGAGCGCCATGTCGTTGCCGATGCCCTTGACCCGGGTGAGCACGCTCGGCCCGTCGCCGATCAGAGTGGCGCCCTTGATCGGCGCGCCCAATTTGCCGTTCTCAATCTTGTAAGCCTCGGTGCACGAAAAAACGAACTTGCCGCTGGTGATGTCGACCTGGCCGCCGCCGAAGCTCTTGGCGTAAACCCCATGCTTGACCCGCGACAGCAATTCGGCCGGGTCGTCGCTTCCGCCGAGCATGAAGGTATTGGTCATCCGCGGCATTGGCGCGTGGGCAAAGCTTTCGCGGCGCCCGTTGCCGGTCGGCTTCATTCCCATCAGCCGGGCATTGAGGCGATCCTGGAGATAGCCTTTGAGGATCCCGTCTTCGATCAGCACAGTGCGCCCGGTCGGGGTGCCCTCATCGTCGATCGACAGCGAACCGCGGCGGCCCTCAATCGCGCCTTCGTCGATCACCGTCACCCCGGGCGCCGCGACGCGTTCGCCGATCCGGCCCGAGAAGGCCGACGTTCCCTTGCGATTGAAATCGCCTTCCAGGCCATGCCCGACGGCTTCGTGGAGCAGCACCCCGGGCCAACCCGGGCCGCATACCACGACCATTTCGCCGGCGGGTGCGGCGACCGCTTCAAGGTTGACCAGCGCCTGCGCCAGCGCCTCGTCGATCGCGCGGTTCCAGGTCGCGGGCTCGAACAGGCGGTCGTAGAGATAGCGTCCGCCAAGCCCGAAACTGCCGGTCTCGCGGCGCTCGCCTTGCTTCGCGACGATCGCCACGTTGAGCCGCACCAGCGGCCGCACGTCGGTCCCGACGAAGCCGTCGGCGCGGACCACTTCGATCACGCTCCACGATCCCGACAGCATCACGCTGACTTGCGCCACGCGCGGGTCGCGGGCGCGCGCCGCAGCGTCGATCTCCAGGCACAGCGCGACTTTGTTCGCGAACGGGATCAGCGCCAGCGGATCGTCGGCGCCATACATTGCGCGGTTGGTGCGCGGCGGCGGCGGGGCCGCGGCGCCTCTGGCCGGGTCGAGCAGTTTCAACGTCTGCGCTGCGCGCTCGATCGCCGCAGCACTGATTTCGTTGGCATGGGCAAAGGCGGTCATCTCGCCCGATACGCCGCGCAGGCCAAAACCCGAATCGGTGTGATAGTCGGCGGTCTTCAACCGCCCGTCGTCGAACCCGAACGCTTCGGAGATGCGATACTGCAGGTAAAGCTCGCCATCGTCGTGCGCCGCGAGGTGGCGCTTGGCGAGCCGCTGCGCCTCGTCGGGATCGAGCGCGCCGCGATAGAGCAAGCTGCGCGGATCGGCGCTCATCGTGGCGCGACGTCGGCGGGTCCGCCCTCAAGCACGAAGTGGCGGTCGCAATAGCCGCAATCGACATACCCCGTCTGATCGTCGATGTGGAGGTAGACCCGCGGATGGCCGAGCGCGGCGTCGATCACTCCGGCGCCATCGCAGGCGACGCGGAGCGAGGTGATGCGGATCGTCTCAGGCGGGGGAAGGTTCGACATGACCTCGCCCTAGCAATGCCGGGGCGGGGCTTCAAATCAAACGTCAGTAATAGGTCGCGGTCAGGGTGAAGGTGCCGGTATAGACGCCTTCCTCCTGATTGGGGCGAAGATAGACCTCGCCGCCGATGCCAAGGAAGAACACCTGGCTGGCCGGGGTCAGCACGCGGATCGGATTGTTGCCCTGGTCGAGCGTGAGCCGGGTCACCTTGAGCTTGTTGCCCGCACCGTTGAGCAGGTCGGTCGGCGGAGAAATCACCAACCCGACGAGCACGTTGTTGAGCCCCGAGCTGGCGAATTCGGCGCGCTGGCCGGCATTGGTCGGCAACAGGATCGCCGAGCCCGAGGTTCGTGCCCCGCTATCGGCATCGATCGACACGAAGTCGCCGGTTCCGCTCGGCACGATATCGCCAAAGTCGAGATCCTCGAGCCGGGTCAGCGTGAGCGGCTTGAGGACCAGTGCCTTGGAGATCATCGTTTCGGGATTGGCGGCGAGCGCCGGGGCGGTACCGAGGAGCGTGGCGGCAACCGCGGCCGCTCCCAAAACTGTGTTGCGCATGGATGATTCCTTGATTTCTGGTCTCCCTCAATCATGACTGCCGCGAGTAACCGCGGCTTCAAGACGCGCGGTTGGCCCGAAATTAACCGTGCTCCGCAAGCATGATCGCCGTTCGGCGCGGCCCATCGCCTAGTCGTACGGGGCATGGTTAAGGCAAACCTCACCGCAATCAGTGACCAATGACATAGAGCGATGGCTTTGCTTTGCGCTCGCCGGGCGGCCCGCTATGCCGACCAGCGATGACCAACGACCACATTGCGATCCGAATCGAATCGCTCGCCAAGACCTATGCCGGCAAAGGAAGCTCGCCGAAGCGCGCGCTCGACAACGTCAGCTTCGATGTCCCGCGCGGGCAGATCTTCGGCCTGCTCGGCCCCAACGGCGCGGGCAAGTCGACCCTGATCAACATCCTCGCCGGGCTGGTGGTCAAATCGAGCGGCAGCGCCAGCGTGTGGGGGTTCGACATCGACCGCAGTCCGCGCAACGCCAAACGATCGATCGGGATCGTGCCGCAGGAATTGCTGTTCGATCCGTTCTTCACCCCGCGCGAGGCGCTCGAAATCCAGGCCGGCCTGTACGGCGTGCCCAGGGCCGAACGGATCACCGACGCGTTGCTCGCCGCGGTCCATCTCAGTGACAAGGCCGATGCCTATGCGCGCACTTTGTCGGGGGGGATGAAGCGCCGACTGCTGGTCGCCAAGGCGATGGTCCATTCGCCGCCGATCCTGGTCCTCGACGAGCCCACCGCAGGGGTCGACATCGAGCTGCGCAAGCAATTGTGGGACTATGTCAAAGGCCTCAACGCTCAGGGCGTGACCGTGGTGCTGACGACGCATTACCTCGAGGAGGCCGAGCAATTGTGTGACCGGATCGCGATCATCAATCATGGCCGGTTGATCGCCAATGAGCCGACCCGCGAGCTGATCGCCAAGGCGCAGGACAAAGCGGTCGTGGTCGAAGTTGACCGCGACATCGACGGTGCGCCCGATGCGCCGTGCTTTGACCGGGTGGTCCAGACCGGGCCGCGCACGCTCGAAATCTCGTACCGCAAGGATCGGGTCAACGCTGGCCAGGTGCTCGCCGCTTTGGGCGATGCCGGGCTCGGGATCATCGACGTCTCGACCCGCGACCCCGATCTCGAGGACGTGTTCCTGGCGCTGACCCGGGCGGACGCGGCGTGAGCCAGTATGATGTGCTGATCATCGGATCGGGTGCGGCCGGACTGACTGCGGCGCTGACGCTCGCCCCGACGCTCAAGGTCGGCGTGATCGCCAAGGGCCGGATGAGCGAGGGCGCAACCGGCTGGGCACAGGGCGGGGTGGCCGCGGTGCTTGAGCAAGGCGACAGCTTCGAAAGCCATGTCCGCGACACGATGGACGCCGGCGCCGGGCTCAACAATCTTGGCGTCGTCGAGCATGTCGTGAGCGAAGCCCCGGCGGCGATCGCCCGGCTCGCCGAGCTCGGCGTGCCGTTCAACCTCGATGATGATGGCGCGTCCAGTGTCACCGGGGGCTGGCACCTGACTCGCGAGGGCGGCCACAGCCACCGCCGCATCGTCCATGTCGCCGACGCCACCGGCTGGGCGATCCAGCAGGCGCTCGAACAGGCCGCCGCCGCCCATCCCAACGTCAGTCTCGTGCCCGACATGGTCGCGATCGACCTTGTCACCGGCCGCCATGCGACCGAATTCACCACCTCGGGCGCGGTCCACGGCCTCTACGCTTTCAATCGCGCCACCGGGCGGGTCGAAACCTTGCTCGCCCGCGCCACCATCCTCGCCACCGGCGGGGCCGGGCGTGCTTACCTCTATTCGACCGCCCCGCGCGGCGCGACCGGCGACGGGATCGCGATGGCGTGGCGCGCCGGGTGCCGCATCTCGAACATGGAATTCATGCAATTCCACCCCACTTGCCTGTACCATCTGGAGGTCAAGAATTTCCTCATCACCGAGGCGGTGCGCGGCGAAGGCGGGATCCTCAAGCATCCCGTGACCGGGCACCGCTTCATGCCGGACTATGACGCGCGCGCCGAACTCGCGCCGCGCGACATCGTCGCCCGCGCGATCGACAGCGAGATCAAGCGCGACGGGCTCGATTATGTCCACCTCGATATCAGCCACCGCGAGCCTGAGTTCGTGAAGGCCCACTTTCCCAACATCCATGAGAAATTGCTCGGGCTCGGGATCGATATCACCCAGGAGCCGATCCCGGTCGTCCCGGCGCAGCATTACACGTGCGGCGGGGTGCTCGTCGACATCGACGGCAAGACCGACGCGCCGGGGCTGTATGCGGCGGGCGAAGTGACCCAGTCGGGGCTCCACGGCGCCAACCGGCTGGCGTCCAACTCATTGCTCGAATGCTTCGTGTTCGGTGAGGCCGCAGCCAGGCATATCCTCGCCCATCTCGATGATCTGCCCGATATTCCCGACGTCCAGCCGTGGGACGAAAGCCGCGTTGCCGACAGCGACGAGGAGGTCGTGATCCAGCAATGCTGGGGCGAAATCCGCCGCTTCATGTGGAATTTCGTCGGCATCGTCCGCACCACCAAGCGGCTCGAGCGCGCCAAGCACCGCATCGACCTGCTGCGCCAGGAAGTCGCTGACTACTACAAGCATTTCCGGGTCACCCCCGATTTGATCGAGCTGCGCAATTTGGTCGAGGTGGCGGACCTCATCATCTGCTCGGCGCTCTCGCGCCACGAAAGCCGCGGACTGCATTACACGCTGGACTATCCAGAGCTGGCGGCGGAAGCGTTGGATACGGTGCTGGTGCCATGAAGGGTAGATATCTGCTTTGGTAGGGACCCGACCTTTCCCCGGCTGCGCTTAATCTGGGTCATTCAGAAGTGGACACTCGTCG
>JAJAYY010000183.1 GCA_026785965.1 Sphingomonas bacterium | reverse complement strand
CCCACCGCCACGGTCGCCGACACCATCGCCGACCCCTCGGTCAGCGAGCCGCTCCACGCCCAGCCGATCGATCCGCCGACGCTGTCGATGCGCTTTGCGGTCAATGATTCGCCGATGGCCGGCCGCGAGGGCACCAAGGTCACCAGCCGCATGATCCGCGACCGATTGTTCCGCGAAGCCGAATCGAACGTCGCGATCAAGGTCACCGAAGCCTCCGACAAGGATAGCTACGAAGTCGCCGGGCGCGGCGAATTGCAGCTTGGCGTGCTGATCGAAATGATGCGCCGCGAAGGTTTCGAGCTCGGCATCAGCCGGCCGCGTGTGCTGTTTCGCGAAGACGACGACGGCAAGCGCACCGAGCCGTACGAAACGGTGATGATCGACGTCGACGACGAATATTCGGGTACGGTGATCGACAAGATGGCGCTGCGCAAGGCCGAGATGACCGACATGCGCCCGTCGGGCGGGGGCAAGACCCGGATCACCTTCTCGGCCCCGTCGCGCGGGCTGATCGGCTATCATGGCGAATTTTTGTCGGACACCCGCGGCACCGGACTGATGAACCGCATATTCGAAAAATATCGCCCCCACAACGCAAATAACGAAGGCCGCAAGAAAGGCGTGCTGATCTCCAATGGCCCGGGCCAGGCCAATGCCTATGCGCTCGGCTTCCTTGAGGAGCGGGGCATCCTGATGGTTGCGCCGGGCGACCCGCTCTACGAAGGCATGATCGTCGGCGAGAATGCCAAGACCGACGACCTTGAGGTCAACCCGATGAAGGCCAAGCAATTGACCAACTTCCGGGCCTCGGGGGGCAAGGACGACGCAATTCGCCTGACCCCGCCGAAGCGGCTGACGCTCGAACAGGCGCTGGCCTATATCGACGAAGACGAATTGGTCGAAGTCACCCCGGCCTCGATCCGCCTGCGCAAGCGACATCTCGATCCGAACGAGCGCAAGCGCGCCTCACGCTCCAAGCAAGCGGCGTAAAACTGCACATTCGCGTCACCGTTCCCCGGCGGAGGCCGGGGTCCAGGCGCGCGTTAGCGCGGTTCGGCCGAGGCACCTGACGCTCACAGCTCTCGGGCTGGGCCGCGGTCATCGGACCCCAAAGTAATGCCTTGATGGGCGCCCTTCGCCGGGGAACTAAGCTTCGGCCATTCTGAGAATCTTTTCCCACTCCACCTCCCGCACCGGCGCGACCGACAGGCGCGACTGGCGGATCAGTTCCATCTTGGCCAGCTTCGGCGCGGCCTTGATCGCGGCGAGCGTGACGGGCCTGGCCAGCGGCCGCACCGGTTCGACCGGCACCTTGACCCAACTGCCGTCCGCGCCATCGGGCTGGACCGGCCCGACGATGCGCATGATCCCGACCAACGCTTTGTCCGCCATGCTGTGGTAGAAGAAGGCCAGGTCGCCGGGCTTCATCGCCCTGAGGTGGAGCCGCGCCGCGTTATTGCGCACCCCGTCCCAATCGGTCTTGCCGTCGCGGACCAGATCGTCCCAGCTGTAGCTGCCGGGTTCGGATTTCATCAACCAATAGGCCATGGCGCGCTCCATTCTGCCTCGGACCGGGGATCATAAGCGGAGAGCGATCGTGCGCGAAGTCATTTAGAAACCTCATAAATTTAGTAAGTTCCTGTGCTCACCGCATGATCGGCTCGACTCGTCGTCGAACCGGTTGTGCGGAACGTAATAGATGTTAGGTGCAGTGCAGCAATTTTAATGAGCGAGCGGTTCCATGAGCGCCCCTGACGGGGAGGCCGGACCCCAGGGCAAGACGGACGTGCTCTCCTCGATCGCCTGAGTTTTTCTTGAAAAGCTCCGCGATCGCCGGACGGCCGCCCGCACATATTTGAGTTTGATTTGAACAAGTTTTTACGCGCCGGCGCGATGCCGGTGATGGCGATTGCCATGCTCCTCGGTCTTGGCGACAGCAGTTCCGCATTGGCGCAGGTCCAGGCGACGCTGCCAGTGGTGCAGTCGGCAATCTCGACCCCACTGACCCAGCCGATCTTCCCAGCCAAGATTTTCACGTTGCCGCCCAAGCCCGCAGCCTTACCGCTCGCCGCGCTGGTCGATGCGCAGGCCTCAGGCCCATCGCTCGATGAGCAAGCGAAATGCCTTGCCACCGCCGTCTATTTCGAAAGCATGGGCGAGTCCCTGGAGGGCCAACTTGCGGTCGCCCAGGTGGTCATCAACCGCGCCGATTCGGGGCGTTATCCAACCAGTTGGTGCGGCGTGGTCAAGCAGAAAGCGCAGTTCAGTTTCGTTCGCGCCGGCCGCTTCCCGCGGATCGACACCGGTTGCCTGGCGTGGCGCAAGGCGCAGGCGATCGCGCGCATCGCAGCGGGCAAGATGGCCGAAGTGCTGCCGTCGGACGTGCTGTGGTATCACGCCGATTATGTCGCACCGAGCTGGGGCCGACGCCTCGCCCGGGTCGAAAAGATCGGTGCCCACATCTTCTATCGCGCCTGAACACTCGCTTCGTCTCCGTTACCCCTCGCTTGGGCGTTAACTATCATGGCGGGGGATTCGCATGGCGCCCCGTGTGGCGCAGCATGTCCTTCCAGTTGTTGGAATTTTTCCCGCGGGGGGAGAGACGCCGGTGCTCAAGATCCTGATCGTCGAGGATGATCGCCAGTTGGCGACGACCTTGAAATATCTGGTTGAGGACAATCCGCGCTACCGCGTCGTCGCCACCGCCGATGATCTCGACAGTGCGGTCGCCGCGGCCGAGGAACATCGGCCCGAACTGGCGCTGGTCGACCTCCATCTGGCGCGCGGATCGACCGGATTTTCGGTTGCGGTGCGGATGAGCGATTTCGAGATTCCGTGCTTTTTCATCTCCGGCAAGGCGCCCGATTTCCCGATGCCCGACCTCGCCCTGGGCTGCCTGATGAAGCCGTTCACGGCCGAAGACGTCCACCGCAGCCTGGCCGCCGCCGAAGACATGATGCGCGGGCGTGAATCGCTGCGCCAGAAGATGCCGGTCAACCTCACGCTCTACGATCAGCCCGACGTCGAAGATGACGGGGACCAGCCCGGCTTCATCCCATCGAAGCGCTCGCTCAAGACCCGGCTCGAGCATTGGATCGCGGGCACGCAGGGCTGAATCCCCGACGAAGGCTGGATGCCCGACGAGGATTCGAACCTCGATTGACGGATTCAGAGTCCGTAGTCTTACCATTAGACGATCGGGCAGCGCCGGGCGCGTCGATAGGAAGATGGCGCCTTAGTGTCAACGTTGGCCACGCCGTGCGCGGCGCTTGGTTGCGCTCCGCCGCCGCTTGCGCCTACACTGCGGCCAAGTCAGTCGCGAAGGCATTCTTCGCGATGCAGGATAGAATGGGCGTGAAGGGTCATGGCGCAACGGGTCGCCACTTCGCCGCCGGCGGCCGCTGTTGGCCCCCGAACGGCCGCAGCGACAGCGACAGCGCCAGTGCGGGGCAGCTGGCCGCGCCACCCCTACGGCGCGCTTGACCTAGGTACCAACAATTGCCGCTTGCTGATTGCTCGCCCGAGCGAGGGCGGATTCACCGTGGTCGACGCTTTCTCGCGCATTGTCCGGCTCGGCGAAGGGCTCGGCGTGACCGGTCGGCTGAGCGACGCGTCGATGGACCGCGCAGTCGCGGCGCTGGCAATTTGCGCCGACAAATTGCGCCGCCGCAACGTCACCCTCGCGCGGTCGGTCGCGACCGAAGCGTGCCGCCGTGCCACCAATGGCGGCGACTTTGCCGACCGCGTGCGGCGCGAGACCGGAGTCGTGTTGGAGATCATTCCGCCCAAGGAGGAAGCCCGGCTGGCGGTACTCGGCTGCCACAAATTGCTCGAGCCCGGCGGCGGCCCGGCGCTGATCTTCGATATTGGCGGCGGCTCGACCGAGTTGGTGCTGGTCGATCACGGCGAGGAAGCGCCGCGTATCATCGCCTGGTGGTCGGCGCCGTGGGGGGTGGTTTCGCTGACCGAGAGCGAAGGCCGCGAGGCGATCGAAGGGCCCGACCGCGTCGCCGCTTACGGCCGCATGCGCGAGCGCGCGCGGCGCAGCTTCCACCGCTTCGTCGATATGCTGCCCAAGGATGCGGTCGATATTCGCTTGCTTGGCACCAGCGGCACCGTCACGACGCTCGCCAGCGTCCATCTCGCGCTGCCCAGCTATGATCGCAAGGCGGTCGATGGCCTCCACGTCGCGGTCGGCGACATGCGCCGTATCTCGACCATGATTGCCGAAATGGACCTCGCCGGGCGATCGGGGCTGCCGTGCATCGGCGCCGAGCGCGCCGACATGGTGGTGGCCGGCTGCGCGATCCTGGAAGCGATCCTCGACATCTGGCCGGCCGAGCGGCTGGGCATCGCCGATCGCGGCATCCGCGAGGGCATATTGCGCTCGCTGATGGCGCGCGACGGATATGTGCTGTGAGCCGCGGCGGGGGTGGGTCGCGGACCCGGGTCAAGACCGCGCGCGGCCGCACGGCAAGTTCGAACCGCTGGCTCGCGCGGCAGCTCAACGATCCTTATGTGCGCAAGGCCAAGGCCGAGGGTTACCGCAGCCGCGCGGCGTATAAATTGCTCGAGCTTGACGAGCGCTTTAACCTGCTCAGAGGCGTCAAGGCGGTGGTCGATCTTGGCATTGCGCCGGGCGGCTGGGCACAGGTCGTGCGGCGCCGCGCTCCGGGCGCGAGGATCGCCGGGATCGACCTTCTCCCGACCGACCCGATCGACGGGGTCGCGATCCTCGAGATGGACTTCATGGACGATTCCGCGCCCGCCGCGCTGCGCGACGCGCTTGGCGCCGAACCCGATCTGGTGATGTCGGACATGGCCGCCAACACCGTCGGCCATCCCCAGACCGACCATTTGCGGACGATGGGCCTGGTCGAAGCGGGGATGCTGTTCGCGACCGAGGTGCTTCGCCCCGGCGGGGCTTATGTCGCCAAGGTCCTGGCGGGCGGTGCCGATCACGGGCTGGTCGCCGAACTCAAGCGTCATTTCACTACCGTGAAGCACGCCAAGCCCCCGTCCAGCCGCAAGGATTCGTCCGAATGGTACGTCATTGCGCAGGGGTTCAAAGGGCGCGAAGCGGTCGCGGAACCGGCCGAAGATTAAATGCTGCGCCCGCGCCGCGCGTCCTTGACCGCATCCTTGAGCAAGTCGTAGCCGACCGCTGAATTCATCACCCGGTCGCCAACGATGAACAAGGGCGTTCCGGTCGCGCCCAACTGGCCGGCAATCTGAAAATTGCGCTTCAATTCGGCTTCCTGGTCGGGCGCATCTTGCGGCGCGGCGGCGACGCCGGCGGCGGCTGCGGCGAGCGCGATGCTCTGCGGCGTCGGATTGCCCGCCGCGGTCAGTGCGTCGTGGAAGGCGGCGAACTTGCCCGCCTTCGACGCGGCCAGCGCGACGCGCGAAGCGGCGAGGCTGGCGGGCCCGAGGATCGGCAGCTCGCGAAAGATTACGCGCAGGCCCTTATCCTCGGCGAGGAGACGATCGATGTCGGGGTTGGACTTGCGGCAATATCCGCACGCATAGTCATAATAATAGGTTAGCACGACCTCGGGCTTGGCGGCGCCCTTCCAGCTTGAATGAAACGGGGTTTCGATCACGCTGCGCTGCGCCGCTAGCGTCGGGGCATATTGGCGGTCGCGGAGTGCATCCGATGCCTCGACCAGGATGTCGGGATGGGCGAGCATTGCCTCGCGCACCACCCGCTCGCCGATCAGCGAAGGCGCGGCGAACGCGAACACACCCGCGGTCAGCGCTGCGCCGACGATTCCGCCCCCGATTGCTGCGGCCCAGCCGCTCGCCTTACTTGCCGTCATCGCGCTTGTGCTTCTTGTCCTTCTTGAGCTGAGTCTCGGACACCATGGCAATGTCCTGCGCGCGAAGATAGTCCGACGTTCCCGGCGTCAATCCCATCATCGCCGACTTGGCCGCGGCCAGCGCCAGCTTGGTCTCGCCTTCAAGGTTCTGGCGCTCGGCGGTGGCGAGGCTGGCGCGTGGCATGTCACCCTCGCGGTCATAAGCAATGCCGAGCTGATACCAGGCGAACGGATTGTCATTGTCGCGATTGACCGCATTCTTGAGCACTTGCTTGGCTTCGGCGAAATTCTTTGGATCCTCGCTCGCGATCAGCGCATGACCCAGCATCACCGCGATCATCGGCTGGTCGGGGGCGTTCTTGACTGCCGCGCGAAGCGGCGCAATCGCCTGCTTGGGGTGGCCGCCTTCGAGCAATATCTGGCCCTTCAGCTCAAGGAAGAAGGGATCGTCGGGTTTGGTCTTCAGCAAAGCCTCGGCCTCGGCATTGGCTTTGTCGGGGTAAGCACCAAGGTGGTAGGCGTAGGCCCGCGCGTAATGCGCGGCGACGCTCTGGTCGCTTTCGGGATAGAGGTTGACCGCATGCTTGGGGTCAACATAACCGAGCAGCTTGGCCTTGACCCGCTGAAAGCGCGCTTCGATCGCGGGGTCCGTGGACCGAGTGAACGCCGCATCCTTGTGATAGAGATCGGTGAGTGCGGCGATCCGCTCGCTCGACAGCGGGTGGGTGCGATCGTAGCTGTCCTTCTGCGGGATCGCGAGGCGGAATTCCTGATTCTCAAGCTTTTTGAAGAAGTCGAGCGTGCCCTTGCCGCTGATCCCCGATTTGGCGAGATAGGTGGCGCCAGCGAGGTCGGCGCTCGATTCCTGTGCGCGCGAAAAGGACAGGAAACTGCCCTGGGCAGCCTGTTGCCCGGCGGCGAGCACCCCGATCGCGGCATCGCCGGCGCCCACCACCGCGGCGGCCGCGGCCAGGACGAGCGAGAGGATCGATATTTTGGCTGCCTTGTTGGCGCCGTCATAAATGCGGATTGCGTGGCCGCCCGCGACGTGGCCGAGTTCGTGCGCGATCACGCCTTGCAATTGGTTGGCATTGTCGGCCGCAACAAGCAGCCCGGTATGAATATAGACCACTTGCCCGGCGGCAACGAAGGCGTTGATCTCACTGTCGTTGATGAGCACGATCTTGACGCTTGCCGGGTCGAGGCCGGCGGCCTGGATGATCGGCCGCGACATATCGCGGAACAGCAATTCGGTTTCGCTGTCGCGCAACACCGATTGCGCGGCGGCCGGCTGGACAGCGGCAAAGACCAGCGCGAGCGCCAGCATGAAATAGCGGCCGAACCGGCGCGGACTTGGGGTCATGCGCAATGCTGTCCCATCCTTCGGCTGAACGGGCGATGAAAGACGGTCCGCCCGGGGGCGGACCGCCTCGTCATCTTAGCGATCAAGCCTAGCCAAAGGTCCGCTGCCACCAGCCGCGGCGCGGCCCCGAAGCATCGTCGTCATAATCGCCTTCGCTGCTGTTCGGCGCGCGCTCGGCCCCGGCGAGCTCGGCGACCACAGCGTTAGACACCGCTTGCTTGCTTGGTGGTGCGGCTTTCCTGGCCGGGGCGGCAACCGCTGGGGCGGGCTCATCGGTCTCGGCTGCGACGGGCTTCTTGGCCCGCGAGCGGCGCTTGGGTTTGGCCTCTTCGCCTTCGTCATTGGCGGCGGCAGGGACCGCGACTGGGGCCGCAGCCTCAACCGGAGCCTCGACCGGCGCTTCAACCGCAACCGGAGCCTCGACCGTGTCGGCCTTGCGCGCCCGGGGGCGACGACGGGCCTTGGGCTTGTCCTCAGCTTCGGCGACGGGCTCTTCCATAGCGACCGGGGTTTCGACCATCGGTGAGCTGTCGACCTCGACCTCGTTTACGACCTGATCGCTTGCGCCATCGGGGCGGCTACGACGGCCACGGCCGCCGCGGCGGCCACGACGCGAGCGCGGACGGTCTTCGTCGGCTTCGCTGTCGCTGCCGGCTTCGTCGTCGCGAGGCTCGCTGTCGTCGCGTTCGGCGATTGCAGGCTGCTGAGCGTCGTCGCGCTCGTCGCGCTCGTCGCGTTCGCCGGCTTCCGGCTCGCCCTCTTCGCGCTCGCCGTCGCGGCGATTGCGGCCACGGCCTCCACGGCGGCGGCGGCGCTTGCGGCGCGCGCCATCGTCGTCGGCGCCGTCGGCCGCTTCGCGCCGCGCCGGACGGTCGTCACTGTCTTCGGCAGCTTCCT
>JAJAYY010000182.1 GCA_026785965.1 Sphingomonas bacterium | reverse complement strand
GAAGCCCTCGACCAGCGAATTGCTCGACTGGCTCAAGCTGCTCCTCCACGAGGATATGCCGCTCGAGGTGCTGCAGGATCGCGACCCGACCAAGGCGATCCCGCCGCTCCACGGCGCGCTGCTCAAGAATGAGCAGGACGTGATGCTGTTCGAGCGGCTCGCGTTCATGGCGCGGCGCAACGGCTGAGCATGATTCGCTTCGGCGATCCCCCGGATCGCCTGCAGGGGATCATTCGTCGCGGTAGGCGAGCTCGAAATTGCCCCAGCGGCGGCCCTTGAAGAAGATCGGCACGAACACATTCTTGACCGGGATGTAGCGGTCGCCGAGTTCCATGCGGTAGGTCATCAGCATCGCCGGGCGTTCGCTTTCGATCGCGGCGCGGGTCTGATCGTCCATGAAGATGCGCTTGTTGCGGCAATGCGCGTCGTTCCACACCGGGTCGGGGCCCGGGGTCTGGCTGCGTTCGCTGAGGTGGGTCGGCAGATAGCCGTCGACGTTGGTGATCGCCGAGCCGATGATGCGCGGTTCGCGGATCTTGAAACGGTCGAGGATCGGCTGGACATAGGCCGCGGCGAAATCGGCAAAGCCATTGTCATATTGCGGCGGGTTGGTGCCCGCGATCGGCACGTAATTGCGGTCGAGCGCGGCGTCGAGCGCGATCTCGCCGCGATCGATCCCCTTTTCGACCGTCTCGACAATCGCGCGCATCGCTTCCTGGGCGAGCAAGATCATCGGCGTGTCGTCGATTTCGGCGCCCGAATTGGCGAGCGTGTCGAGCATCACGTTCGACATCATTTCGAGATGCGACAGCCGCTTCTGGGCCTTGATCAACTGCCCACCATTGTCGCGCGCGTCGCCGGCGAAGTCGCTCAGCCCGGCCTTGACCCGGTCGACACTGGTCTGGATCAGGCTGGTCGAATGCGCGATGCCTTCGGTCTGGCGATCGACCATCGACACGATCTCGGTGACTTCGGCGACGGTTTCGCTGATTTGGCCGAAGCCTGCCTGGGCGGCGCGGCTGCGCTCGACCCCGGTCTTGATCTCGGAGGTGACGGCGCCCGCCTCGCGGGTCAGTTCGCCGATCGTCAACGCGATCTGGCTGGTCGCCGCGCGGGTGTCATGGGCGAGCTTCTTCACTTCGGCGGCAACCACCGCGAAGCTGCGCCCGGCATCCCCGGCGCGCGCCGCCTCGATGGTCGCGTTGAGCGCCAGCATATTGGTCTTGCGGGCGATCGTCTCGATCGTCGAGGAAACGGTCTGGACCTGGTTCATCGCGGTCGCGAACCCTGCCATCCGCTCGCCCAATTGGACGACCAGCTCGGTCAGTCCCTTGAACCCCGCGATGGTGCCGTCGATCGCGGCTCGGCCGGCTTCGAGCTTGGCCTTGGCCTGCTCGGACAATAGCCGCGCCTCGTCGGTCGAATCGCTGACCCGCGCCTGATCGGTGAGCAAGCGGGTCATGACATCCTCAAGCCCGTCGAGCATCTTGGTATGCTCGGCGATGCGTTCGGACACATCCTGGACATAGCCGGCGACGTCGCTGCATTCGATCGACAGCGATCCGCAATCGCGCGCGACCGTGCGGATCGCGTTTTCGGTAACTTCTTCAATGCCTAGTGTCGCCATGTGACGAAATCCCCATGTCCGGTCTGCGACTGGCGTAGCGCGGAGTTCCTAAGGCGGGGTTAACCACAGCGTCCCCTCGACTCCATCCGGGACCAGCGGCAAAGGGGGACGATGTTCATCGGCTTTGTCGAAGCGCTTCGGCGCGGCGGGATCCCCGCTTCGCTCAAGGAGCATCTGCTGCTGCTCGAAGCGCTCGATGCGCAAGTGATCGCCGCCGAGCCGACCCAATTCTATTATCTGGCGCGCGCGACCTTCGTTCATGACGAAAGTCAGCTCGACCGCTTCGACCAGATTTTCGGCGTGGTGTTCAAGGGTCTGGTGGCGCCGCCGGGCGAGGATCTGACCACCGACATCCCCGAGGAATGGCTCAGGCGGATCGCCGAAACCTACCTTACCCCCGAACAGATGGAGGCGATCAAGGCGCTCGGGTCATGGGACGAGATCATGGCCGCGCTCAAGGAGCGGCTGGCCGAGCAGCATGGCCGGCACGAGGGCGGCAACAAGTGGATCGGCACCGGGGGCACCTCGCCGTTCGGGCATGGCGGGTTTAATCCCGAGGGCGTGCGGATCGGCGGTCCCGGCCGCCACGGGCGCGCGATCAAGGTGTGGGAGAGCCGCGAATTTCGTGATCTCGACGGGGAGCGCGAGCTCGGCACGCGCAACATCAAGGTCGCGCTTCGGCGTTTGCGCCGGTTTGCGCGCGAAGGCGCCGCCGATGAGCTCGACATGGACGCGACGATCGACGGCACCGCGCGTCAGGGCTGGCTCGACGTCCACATGCGCCCCGAACGGCACAATGCGGTCAAGTTGCTGCTGTTCCTCGACATTGGCGGGTCGATGGACGGGCATGTCAAGGTCGCCGAAGAGCTGTTTTCGGCGTGCCGCACCGAGTTCAAGCATCTCGAACATTATTATTTCCACAACTGCATTTACGAAGGCGTGTGGAAGGACAATCGCCGCCGTCACGTCGAAAAGACCCCGACGCTCGATGTGCTCCACAAATATGGCCGCGACCACAAATTGGTGATCGTCGGCGACGCCGCGATGAGCCCGTATGAAATCACTCACGCCGGTGGCTCGGTCGAGCATTATAATGAGGAAGCGGGCGCGACCTGGCTCAAGCGCCTGACCGACACTTATCCGAGCGCGGCATGGATCAACCCCATCCCGGAGGTCTATTGGGGCCATTCCGCTTCGACCGCGATCGTCCGGCGGCTGATGAACGATCGCATGTACGGACTGACGCTCGACGGGCTCGATAAGGCGATGCGGGACTTGAGCCGCAAACGCTGATCGCGAAACCAGTCATGCTGAACTCGTTTCAGCATCCATCGTGGAGACCGCGCCCACCCTGGCATACTGTCGACGAAGCGGTCGGCTAACATCCGCTAAAGGTGGAAAGCGGACATTTCAAAGCCGCTGTGCTGCCGTTGTGAAGCGGCAGGCTTTCATGATCAGCCGGTCGCGCTCAGTCCAGACGGCGCAGCGTCGCGTTGATTTTCGCGCAGAGCCATGTACTTTCCCACCAAGTATCCGCCAAAGAGGATAATGATGAACGCAATTTTCAATATTTTGCGCCCCGTACAAACTTTAACGTCTGCCAATGTCACGGCGGCACTCCTTTCCTTCTAGAACGTCCGCTTCTACCAACAGACATCGCCGGACGAAATGCAGTGGCACACTGGAGGCGATCAATAGCTGTACCATAACCCACACCTGCGCTACTTTGTCGGACTAATCGAATGTCCGCAATGGGTCGAAAGCGGACGTCACGGTTCCATTGCTCAATAGATAAGGTGATCAACGACCTCGGCCTGCCATGCCGCTTCGTCCGGCTGGGCCAGCGCCTCCAGGTCGCCCACCTCTGCCGCCGCATCATCGACCCACTCGCGCAACGCAGGGCCGCCATTGATGACGTCGATCGGCAGCTTCCCGAAGGCATATTCGTAGGGGAAATCGCGCCACAGATCGTATCCCGGGAAGATCGCGCGGATCGCCTTGAAGGCGAGCGCCTGGACTCGCCACGGCTTGAACGCGGCGTGGTCGTAGGCGTCGCCTTCGGCATGAATATGCACCCCGCTGCATAATATCCCGACATGCTTGTGGAAAGTCGGTTCGAAGCTGATGTCGCGCAGCGTGCAGCCGGTCAGCCAGTGGGGCGCCAGGTCGCGCATCACCTTGATCAAATCGCGCGCCTCGATGTCGGGCGCCCCGAACAGTTCCAGCGGGCGCGTCGTCCCCCTGCCCTCGCTCAGCGTCGCGCCTTCGAGCATCACCGTCCCCGCATAGCAGCGCGCCATGTTGAGGTTGGGGGCGTTGGGCGACGGGTTGATCCACACGCGGTCGGTCGGCCAGCCGAAACCCAGCGCTTCGTCGGGCTGATAGCCCTCCATCTCGATCACGCGATAATCGACGTCGAGCTTGAAATGGTCGACAAACCACGCCCCAAGTTCGCCGAGCGTCAGCCCGTGGCGCATCGGGATCGGCCCGGCGCCGACGAAGCTCTCCCAACCGGGACGCAGCGTCAGCCCCTCGACCGGGCGCCCGGCGGGATTGGGGCGGTCGAGCACCCACACCGCCTTGCCGTGGCTTGCGGCCGCTTCGAGCATGTAGAGCAAGGTCGTGATGAAGGTGTAGATCCGGCAGCCGAGGTCCTGCAGGTCGATCAATATGACATCGAAACTGGCCATCATTTCGGGGGTCGGGCGGCGGACTTCGCCGTACAGGCTGAACACCGGGATTTCGTGGACCGGATCGATACTATCCTCGGTCTCGACCATATTATCCTGCTTGTCGCCGCGCAGGCCATGCTGCGGTCCGAACGCGGCCGAAAGCTTGACGTCGCCGAGCGCGGCGAGCGCGTCGAGGCTGTGGGTCAAATCGCGGGTCACCGAAGCGGGGTGGGCGAGCAATGCGACGCGCTTTCCGATCAGCGGGGCGCGAAGCGCGGGGTCGGCGAGCAGCCGTTCGATACCGAATTTCATACGCCCGCTATTCCGGCAGGCGGGCGATGAAGCAAGAGGGGTCGTGGAAATCGGGTTTGCCTGACGGGTGGGCGAGCGCCCAATAGCTCTTGCGGGCGTCCTGCTCCTCGATGACGGCGGTGAGACCGAGCGGCGAATTCGGCGCGAAATGGGTGGAAACCGCTGCCTCGACTGCAATCCAATCCTCGCCGCCTTCGAGCCAGACGTCAACGTCAGCGTCAGCGTTGCTCATTCCCTGGCGGGGACCGTCGAAGGCGTAGGCGGCCCATTGGCCCGAGGGGGAGAAGTTCAGTTCAAGATAGGCACCCCCTGCTCCACCGACGAATGCCTCAAAACAGGTGGTCTTCCACAAATCGTCAGCGCGGCCCGACTTGGGCGGATCGGGGTTAATGAGCCGGTCGGTCCCGTCGAGCAGGAAGCGGAAGTGCCAGCGGCCATCTCCATGCCAGACCGATGCGTCGATCGCAGTGACGTCGAGCGGCGGATGGTCCGGATGCGGGACGAGATTCGCTTCAATCACTGGCCGGACCCTTAATCCGTTCGTCCTGAGCTTGTCGAAGGACCGTTCTTCCCTTGGCCAGCCGTGAAATCTCGCCCCAGTCTCCTCGGATCAGCGCCAGTTTCTTGGCCCGGCTCCAGCCCTTGATCCGCCGTTCGCTCTCTACCGCCTCGAGGCGGGTCGCAAACCCCTCACTCCATACCAGCTCGACGGGCAATTTGTCGCTCGTGAAGCCCTTGGTGAGACCCGCCTGGTGCTGATGCACCCGTCGTTCGAGATCGTCGCTATGCCCGACGTAGAAAACGCCGCCCTTGCAGTGAAGCATATAGACCCAGAACGTCATCCGCCGACGCTAAAGCCAAGTACGGCCCTTCGACAAGCTCAGGACGAACGGGTATGTTTAGGCTGTGGCCAATGCTAGTCGGCTCTCATGACCTACTCCTCCACCCTCCTCCGCTTGCTTGAGACACGTGGCTACATCCACCAGGCGACCGACGCTGCGGCGCTCGATGCCCTCGCGGCAAAGGAAATCGTGCCGGGCTATATCGGGTTCGACGCCACCGCGCCGAGCCTGCACGTCGGCAGCCTGGTCCAGATCATGATGCTGCGGCGGCTGCAGCAGGCGGGGCACAAGCCGATCGTGCTGATGGGTGGGGGAACGACCAAGGTTGGCGACCCGTCGGGCAAGGACGAGAGCCGCAAACTGCTGACCGAGGCCGATATCCAGGCCAACATCGCCTCGATCCGCCGGGTGTTCGAGCATTTCCTTGTCTTCGGCGACGGGCCGACCGATGCGGTGCTGGTCGACAATGACCTGTGGCTAAGCAAGCTTGGCTACCTCGATTTGCTGCGCACCGTCGGGCCGCATTTCACCGTCAACCGCATGCTGACTTTCGATTCGGTCAAATTGCGGCTTGAACGCGAGCAGCCGCTGACCTTCCTCGAATTCAACTACATGATCTTGCAAGCGTATGACTTCCGCGAGCTGGCGCTGCGCTTGGGATGCCGACTGCAGCTCGGCGGATCGGACCAGTGGGGCAATATCGTCAACGGCATCGAGCTTGGCCGGCGGATGGACGGGGCCGACTTGTACGGCGTGACGACGCCGCTCATCACCACCGCGGACGGAGCGAAGATGGGCAAGACCGCGAGCGGCGCGGTATGGCTCAACGCCGATCAGCTTAGTGCGTATGATTATTGGCAATTCTGGCGCAATACCGCCGATGGCGATGTCGTGCGCTTCCTCAAATTGTTCACCGATATACCAGTGTTAGAGATCGCTCTGTTAGCGAAATTTCAAGGCGCTGAACTCAACCAACTCAAGATTCGGTTGGCAAATGAGGCGACCACGATGCTCCACGGTCACGACGCTGCTGAAGCAGCTGCGGAAACCGCGCGGCGGGTCTTTGAGGAAGGCGCAACGGGCGAGGATTTGCCAACGCTGCGTGTCGCCGAAGGCCAGATCGGGATTGTCCATGCCTTGACCGCGCTGGGGTTCGCGGCATCGAACGGCGAGGCGCGGCGCAAGATCGCCGAGGGCGCGGTGCGGTTGAACGGGGTGACGATCGGCGATCCGGCATTTGTCGTGATGCTGGAGGGGGATGAGCCGTTGAAGCTGAGCCTCGGCAAGAAGCGCCACGGATTGCTGACCGCCTGACCCGCTGATCTCACCCTGAACGCAACAGCCCCACCGCCGCGTCGCGTTCGAACAGATAGAGGCACAGCCGCGCCGCCTGGCCGCGTTCGCTGGCGAGGCCGCCGTCGCGATCGAGCAGCAGGCGCGCGTCGGACTGGGCGACCGGGGCCAGTTCGGCGACGTCTTCGGGCGAGGCGACCTTGAAGCCATGCTCGCCCGACTGGCGCGTGCCCAATATCTCGCCCGGTCCGCGCAATCTGAGGT
>JAJAYY010000181.1 GCA_026785965.1 Sphingomonas bacterium | reverse complement strand
GATTTACCCTGGTCCGCGCCCACGGACTGTCAAAAATCGGCGACGGCGGCGGTGTCGGGGATGAGCGGATCGAGGTCCATCTGGTGACGCACGAACAATTGGCGAGCTTTGTCGCCAAGCGGCGAGCGGCGGGCGTCGCGGTCGACGCCAAAATGCTGCTCGTACTGTCCGGCGCGCTGCTCGGCTGATCAGTCGGCGCGGTTCATCGCATCGAGTTTTTCGGCCAGGCTCAAGGTGAAGCCGTGGTCGAGGATCTGGCGCACGGCGGGATTCACCTCGACGTAAGCGCGCAGCGTGTCCGCCTCAATGCTCCACAGCCGCGCATCGCCGCGCAAGCGCACCGTGCCAGTGGCCGGCTCGCGGCTGAAGATGGTGGCTTCGCCGATGAAGCTTTGCGCACTGCAAATCCCGGTTGGCGTATCCTCGACGATCACTTCGGCCTCTCCCTCTGCCAGCCAGTGGAGGTGGCTCACCGGCTCGCCTTCATGGGTCAGCACATCGCCTTCGTCGGCGTCGATCCACAAGCCCTGGTCGATGAGGTGGCGTGCGGTGGCGTGGTTCATCTTGGCGAACGGGCCGCGCCGCAGCGGCAGCTCGTGCCCTTCGAAGCGTGCCGCCCGTCCGGCGATCAGCCCGCGCCCCGCCTGGACCCCACCGATCAACGCCACCAGCACTGGCAGGACCACGGCATAAGCGCCGTGGACGGTATAGCCGTAAGCGGTGCCGATAATTCCGGCGATGGCGATCGCGGCAAAACCGCCGCGCTCCGACCGCCACAGCAAGGCGACCAGCAGCGCGGCGAAGATTGCCAGGAACAGGAACGTCAGCCCCCCGACCATGCCGTTCAGCTCCCGCTTGGCGCGCTGAAGGTGTCGATCAGGACGTCGAGCTGGGCGTTGCAATCGTTGCGGATGAAGCTTTGCGCCATCCCTTCAAGCCCTGATGGAACCGGCGACACCATTTTGACCCGCAATGTCGCTGGCGCGCCTGCGCCCTTGACCCGGATCTCGCTTCCGGCGCTGACCGGAACTTCAACCGGCCAGCGCGCGATCGACTGGCCGACGTCGAAGTGCGCCATTCCCGATTTGCCGCTGGCCGAGTCGGTCAGCGTGATATGCGCCTCGGTCGCAGCATTGCCGCGATAGAGGCCAAGGTCGGTCGGATTGGCGACGCACAGGCTGCCCGATCGCGTGACGTCGGCCTGCCACACGTTGCGGCCGCGGGTAGCGCCGGTAGGACCGCTACGAACCGCCTGGACGCGCGCGCGGCGCGAGCCGACCTGGCTGGTCACCGCGGCGAGCGACGAGCCGCTTGCGCTCGACGAGGCGGCCGAAGTGCTGAAGCTGCCCGGCCCGCGCAAGGTGCGGGTGCCGCGCGAGTCGAGCAGCACGAGCATATCATTGGCCTTGAGCTTGACAGTCTGGGTATCGCCCAGCGCCTTGCCCGGCGGGAAGGCGGCCGACGACGGCCCCGAAGAGCGCACCACCAGCACCGCCGCGCTGCTGCCGACCGCGAACAAAGCGGTCCCGGCTAAAGCGAGCATGATTCGCATCGATCGTTTCATCACTACTTCTCCCTTAATGCAAAAGCACCGCCCGGCCCCACCTCGCGCAGCCGGACCGCGAAGGCGGACAAGGCAACGTCGTCGGGATGGGACAAGCAGATCTGTTCAATTTCGTCGAGCGCGGCGCGATCCCCTCGATCGAACCGCGACCACAGCAGGCCGAGCCGGGCGCGTTCCTCGGCGTCCATCGCGCCTGCTGGCTCCCACACCACGACCGGCGTGGCGCGCCCGGACACGATAATCCGCCCCATCGGGCGAAGCACGGTGGCGTTGAGCGCCCGGTCGCGGGCCTCGTCGCTGACCAACGCCTTGGTCTTGAGATATTTGTTGGCGCCCTCGAGCCGAGAGGCGCAATTCATCGCGTCGCCCAGCGCGGTGTAGGTCAGCCGCCCCTCGCCACCGAAATTGCCGACGATCGCGTCGCCATGATGAAGCCCGACGCGGGTCCGCCCGAGCTGCTTGGCGTCGTCGCTGCCGTTGATCGAAAAATCGCTGGTGAAGGCGACCATGGCGAGCGCCGCGGCAAGCGCGCGGTCGGCGTCGTCGGGGCGCGCGATCGGCGCTCCCCAGAACGAGACTACGGCGTCGCCGACGAACTTGTCGATCGTTCCGCCATGCTCGAGCACGATGTCGCTCATGCCGTCGAGATATGCGTTGAGCAGGATTGCGACGCGCTCCGGCGGAAGGGTGTGGCTGAGGCTGGTGAAGCCCTCGATATCGGTGAACAATGTGTAGATCGCGCGCTTTTCGCCGGTCAGCGACAATTTGGTCGGGTCGCGGATGATCTGCGCGGCAATGTCAGGGGGCAAATATTTGCCAAGCGCGCCCTCGGCGAAATGGCGCTGTTCGCTACCCATCGCGCGGACCGTCATTCCGGTTGCAGCAAACGCCAGCATCCACCCGGCCAGCCAGCCGAAGGCGGGCAGGCCATAGGTGTCCATGCCGATCGATTCGAACAAGAATGGCGTGGTGGAATAGAATATAATCTGGCCGAGGATCGCGAGCCCGGCGACCCACGGCCGAACGTCGAGCATTGCAGTGAATGCGCCCGACAGCACGACGAGCAAGGCGAGCACCCACAAGGACGCGCCGCTGAGCCGTCCGGGGAGCCGCTTGTCGAGCAATTGCGCGACCATCGTGGCATTGTTCGACAGGCCGGGAACATCCTCCCCCGAGATCAAGGTGGCGGGGACGAAAAAGCGGTCCTGGTCGGGCAGGTCGCCGCCGATCAGGACCAGCTTGCCGCGGATCTGATCGGCCAGGAAAGCGGCGCTCGCGGGATCGGCGAACAGATCGATCGGAAGGGTTGCGAACACCGGCCGCTGGAGGTCGGCGGGCGAGCGATATTTGACGCTGCCATCGTACGTGCGGGCATTGGGCAGCCCGGCCAGCGCCATCGGCAGGAATGGCGGCAGCGCAGCATCGCTGCCCGGCCAATTGCGCAGCACATTGTCGCTGTCGGCCTCGGTCCGGACCGAGGCCTTGTGGACATTGCTGCCGGCAAGCTTGGCATGCCATTGATCCATGAACGCCTGCTGCCACGTTTCGACGTCGTTGGCGTTGGCCGCATTGGTCGCATAAGCGAGCCATACCGGGGTCTTGATCGCCCGAAACGCAGCGAGCAGGGTCTCATCCTCGGGCTGCGGCTGGTCGATCAAAATATCGATCCCGATCGCCTTGGGCCCGAGCGCATCGATGCTGGTCAGCGCCTTGGCCAAGATCGTGCGGTCGAGCGGCGAGCGCTTGGCGGTCGCGGCGAGCGTTTCCTGGGTGTAGACCACCATCACGATGCGCTCGTCCTGCGCCACCGGATGGCGCAAGGCGGCGTACAGCGCCCTGGTGTCGTACAAGGCGCGCTCGGCGTCGATCGCGATCGGCGGGACCCACACTTTTTCGGCGCTGCTGGTCGCGCTTGGCGCTGACGGGAAGCCCCAACTGTACCGCGCGAGCAGCACCGCGAACACGATGAACAAGATGGTGACGATCAAGCGCGCCTTCGGGACCTGCGCGAGGTCATGCCGGATCGCGTCGAGCGTCGGCCGGGCGTTGACCACCGGATCGAGCGTCACGGTCCAGTTGGGCGCCTTATCCAAGCCCCGCCCTCCCGTCCTGGCGGGGGGTGCGAACGGTCGATTTCCTCATCGAGCCCGGCATTTTGCGCCCCCGCTGGTCGCGACAAAACAGGCTGCGACTCACTGCGCCCAGCCATTAACCTGTGATAAATTTTTTTGTCGAGCTTGGCGAGTCAGCTTGAGAGACGCGCGCTTCGTGTCTGTGCCAAAGCGAGATCGGCGAGCGGTTCAAGCTGCCCGACCATCGCCGCGGCGTGCGCCGAGGAAGCGTTGCCGCGCGCGACCCGGCCCTTGATGCCGTGGAGGATGCCGGCGAGGCGAAACATAACGAACACCATCAGATAATCGACGTCGGGCAACGCCTCGCGTCCGGTGCGGCGGCAGTAAGCCGCCGCATAGTCGTCTTGGGACGGGGTCCCGAGCGCGGCGAGGTCGCGCCCGGGGAGCCCGGTGCAAATCCCCGCCGGCATGCGGTACATCAG
>JAJAYY010000180.1 GCA_026785965.1 Sphingomonas bacterium | reverse complement strand
CCCAGCGCGAGCGCCTTGCCGGTGACGAACTTGGTCTGCGGCATCGGGCCTTCGGCGGCGTCGACCAGCAGGATCACGCCGTCGACCATGCTCAGGATGCGCTCGACCTCGCCGCCGAAATCGGCGTGGCCGGGGGTGTCGACAATGTTGATGTGGGTGACGGTGCCGCTGGCATCGGGCCATTCGACCGAGGTGCACTTGGCGAGAATCGTGATTCCGCGCTCTTTCTCGAGGTCGTTCGAGTCCATTGCGCGCTCTTCGACGCGCTGATTGTCGCGGAAGGTGCCCGACTGGCGGAAAAGCTGATCGACGAGCGTGGTCTTGCCATGATCGACGTGGGCGATGATCGCCACGTTACGCAAATTCATTTCGATGTCCCGGATAAGAGTAAGCGCGCCCCTAGCCGAAATGGCTCGGCGCAACAAGGCGTGTCGGCGGCAAACTCGGATTGGGCTGCGATGTTAAACGGTTGGCCTAGCGCGGCAGGCGCTCGAGGATTTCGAGGCCGCGCTCGAGCGCGCGCAATTCGCTCGCGGCGAGCTTTGACAGGCGCGCGTCGAGGCCGCCTTCGCTGACCGGCGGGCGAACCATCGCCTCGCGGCCGCTGTCGGTCAGCCGCAGCGCGAGGCGGCGGCGATTGTCGGGATCCGGCTGGCGCTCGACCAATCCCGCGCGGACCAGCGCGTCGATCGCGCGGCTGATCGCCGGGGCGCCGCGCTTGACCGCCGCGGCGACCTGATTGAGCATCGCGGGCTCATGCTTGCCGACCGCAGCGAGCAAGTCCCGCTGCTGACCGGCGGTCTTGGCCGCGGCGGTGTCCCCGCCCAACAGCTCGACCAGCCCCGCGAAGCGCGCCGCCAAAGCCGTCGCTGAACTATTCCCCCACATTATTGCAGGCTAGCAAAGATTTTCAGCTTGGCAAGGTTGGGAGCGGAGAATCGCGACAATGTGGGATTGCGTCTCATCCGCGTCGCTTACAAAGACGTCGGATGGACAAACGACCTGCCCTGCCCCGTTCGGTGTGGATCCTCGGCATCGTCAGCCTGCTGATGGATTTGTCGAGTGAGATTTATCATGCGCTGCTGCCGGCTTTTTTGACCATCACGCTCGGCTTGCCAGTCGCGGCGATGGGCGCGCTCGACGGGGTTGCCGAAGCCACCGCAAACATCGCCAAGCTCGCTTCGGGTCGGCTCAGCGACCGCAGCCAAAGGCGCAAGCCGTGGATCCTGCTCGGCTATGGCATGGCGGCGCTGTCCAAGCCGCTGTTCCCGCTCGCCACGACCGCGCTGCCGGTGCTCGGCGCGCGGTTCGTCGATCGCATCGGCAAGGGCATTCGCGGGGCGCCGCGCGATGCGATGATCGCCGACGATACGCCACCCGCACTGCGCGGGCGCGCGTTCGGACTGCGCCAGTCGCTCGACACCGTCGGCGCGTTCCTTGCTCCACTCGCCGCAGTCGGGCTGATGATCGCGTTCGCGGGGGACATCCGCGCCGTATTCTGGGTCGCGGCGATCCCGGCGGCGCTGTAGTTCCTGTTCGCGTGGGTGATGCTCAATGAGGCGCGCGACCATGCATCGATCAAGCCCAAGATGGCGTGGGGCGGATTTCGCTCGCTCGATCGCCCGGTCAAGCGGCTGATCGCGGTCGGTTTCCTGTTCGGGCTGGCGCGCTTTTCGGAGAGTTTCCTGATTTTGAAGGCAATGGATTCGGGGCTGTCGGCGCAATGGTCGCCGCTCGTGCTGGCGCTGTTCAACCTCTCCTTCCTGGCGCTCGCTTACCCCGCCGGTCACCTAAGCGACCGTATCGCCCCGCGCCATGTGCTGCTCGCCGGGATCGCGCTGCTGGTGGTTGCCGACCTGTGGCTGGCGCGGGCGACCAGCCTGTGGGCGATCGGCATCGGGGTGGTGCTGTGGGGCGCACACATGGCGCTGACGCAGGGCATCTTCAGCCGCATGATCGCCGATGCCGCGAGCGAGGACAAGCGCGCTACCAGCTTCGGCGCCTTCTTTTTCGCCAGCGGAATCGCGGCCTTGCTCGCCAGCCTCGGCGCGGGATTATTGTGGGACCGCAGCGGGCCGGCGGCGACCTTCACAGCCGCTGCCGCGCTCGCTGCGCTGGCGGGCGCGATGCTGATCCTGCTGCCGAAAGAGCGTTAGTCTCGGGTCGAGCGAAACGGCCACATCCGGTCGGCGACCGGGCCGCGGTCGAAAAACTGCTGCTTGAGCGCGGCGCCGACGTGGAGCAGGACCAAGGCAATGGTGGTGAACACCAAGGGCTCGTGCAGCTCGCCGATCGGCAGCGGCACCGTCGGCACGGTCAGCCCGCCGACGATCTCAGTGCTCGGCCCGCCCTTCGACACGGCGGCAAGGCCGGTGAGCGGAAGCGCAATCAGCAGGAAATAGAAAATGCGGTGGTTCCAAACCGCAAACGCGCGCTCCCATTTCGGCAGGTCGGTCGGAAACGGTGGCGGCGGATTGAGCAGCCGCACCGCGAGGCGGATCAGCGCGAGCAGCAATATCGTCACCCCCACGGTCTTGTGCCAAGTGAACAATTCGGTGCGCTCGACGCTGCCCTTGGGGAAACTGCCGAATGCGAAACCGAGATAGACCTGGGTCAGCACGAAAGCGGCGGTGATCCAGTGGATCACGACGACGATCGACTTGTAGCGCACCGCGCGATCGCCGGTAGTGTGCTCGATCATATAATCGCTCATCAGCGTTCCCTCATTATCGTGCCGCGGGCTAGCGGGTGAACTTTTCCCCGGCGCCTGCCTTGTCGAGCAACAACTGGCTGAAGCTGAAATCGCTCCCCATGCGTGCTTCCTGATTCTTCAGTCCAGCGACGATCTTGTCGAGCCCTTCGGTATCGGCCCAGAACATCGGCCCGCCGCGGTAGACTGGCCAGCCATAGCCATAGATCCACACCACATCGATGTCGGAGGCGCGCTGGGCCATGCCTTCCTCGAGGATCTTGGCGCCTTCATTGACCATCGTGTAAAGTGTGCGCTCGACGATTTCCTGGTCCGAAATTTCGCGCTTCTCGACACCTTCCTTGGTGCGGAAGTCATCGATGATCTCCTGAACCCGAGCGCTCGGGGACGGCCGGCGCTTGTCGTCATAGTCGTAGAAACCGGCGTTCTTTTTCTGGCCCCAGCGCCCTTCGGCGGCGAGCGCGTCGCGGATATTCTCAATCCGGTTGACGTCGCGGTGCCAGCCGATATCGACCCCAGCGAGGTCGGCCATCTGGAACGGTCCCATCGGCATCCCGAATTCGACATGGACGCGGTCGATCTGATCGGGCGTGGCGCCTTCCAATAGCAATTTGGTCGCCTCGACCTGGCGCGGCATCAGCATGCGATTGCCGATGAAGCCGTGGCACACCCCCGCCACCACCGCGACCTTCTTGATCTTCTTGGCCAGCGCCATCGCGGTGACGAGCACGTCGGGCGCGGTCTTGGCGCCGCGCACGACCTCGAGCAATTTCATGATGTTGGCAGGCGAGAAGAAGTGGAGCCCGACGACATCCTGCGGGCGCGACGTTGAAGCGGCGATCTCGTCGACGTTCAAATAGCTGGTGTTCGAAGCGAGGATCGCGCCGGGCTTGGCGATCGCGTCAAGCTTGGTGAAGATTTCCTGCTTGATCTCCATCGTTTCGAACACCGCCTCGATGATCAGGTCGCAATCGGCGAGCGCGGCAAAATCGAGCGTCGGGGTAAGCGCACCCATCGCTTGCTCGACCTGCTCAGGAGTCATCCGCCCCTTGGCGGCGGTCGCTTCGTAATTCTTGCGCATCGTGCCGGTGCCGCGGTCGAGCGCGTCCTGCGCCATTTCGACGATCGTCACCGGGATCCCGGCCGACAGGAAGTTCATCGAAATGCCGCCGCCCATCGTGCCTGCGCCGATCACCCCGACGTTTGTGATGTCGCGCGGGCGGGTGTCGTCGGGGATGCCTTCGATCTTCGATGCCTTGCGCTCGGCGAAGAAGAAATATTGCTGGGCGCGCGCCTGGCTGCCGGCCATTAGCCCCATGAACAAATTGCGCTCGTCGAGCACGCGCTGGGCATATGGTTTGGCAAGTGCGGCCTCGACCGCCTTGATGTTGGCCTCGGGGGCCTCGAAGCCGCGGAACTTGCGCGCATTGGCCTTGCGGAAGTCGTCGAACAGGCCGGGGTTGGCGCGCGCTTCGGCGAGCTTGTCGTCGCGCTCGGACGATTTAGGCAGCGGGCGGATGTCCTTGACCTCTTCGGCATAGGCCACCGCATGTTGCTGAAGGTCGCCTTCGATCAGCCGGTCGATAAGGCCGAGGTCGCTCGCTTCCTTGGCGCCGATCATGCCGCCGCCGGTGACCATCTCAAGCGCTTTGGGGACGCCCGCGACGCGCGGCAGACGCTGGGTCCCGCCGGCGCCGGGGAGAAGGCCCAACTTGACTTCGGGAACCCCGAACCTGGCGCTCGAAACCGCGACCCGATAGTGGCAGCCCAAGGCAATCTCGAGCCCGCCGCCAAGCGCAGTGCCGTGGATCGCGGCGACCACCGGCTTCGAGCAATTTTCGATCCGGTCGACCACTTCGGGCAGCCACGGCATCACCGGGGGCTTGCCGAATTCGGTGATGTCGGCGCCGGCGAAGAAGGTCTGCCCTTCGCAGCGGATCACCACCGCCTTGACGCTCGCGTCGCCCTCGGCCTGCTCAATCGCCGCGACCAGCCCCTGGCGAACCGCGGCACCCAATGCGTTGACCGGCGGGTTATTCGAGGTGACGACGAGGATGTCGTGATGCTTGTGGGTTGAGATGGGCGAGGTCATGGTTCGTCTCCGGTCTAGATGGCCGTGCGGCCGTAGCTTTGGTTGTTGTAAGGGTGCGAGGAACTGAGGCCGCCGTCGACGACCAGTGCGTGGCCGTTGACGTAGCTCGCTTCGTCCGAGGCAAGGAATAAAGCGGCTTTGGCGATCTCGATCGGCGCGCCGCCGCGTTTCAACGGGTTGAGATGGCCAAGCTGATCTTCCTTCCCCTTGGCGCGGGCGCGCTCATAGACGAATTCGGTCATCCCGGTTTCAATCAGCCCGGGGCAGATCGCGTTGACCCGGACGTTCGAGCCGGACAGTTGCTGGGCAGCGGTCTTGACCAGGCTGATCACCCCCGCCTTCGAGGCCGAATATGCGGGACCGCCCGCGCCCGAGCGCAAGCCAGCGACCGAGGCAGTGCAGATGATCGAGCCCCCGCCCCGCGCCTTGATGTGCGGCGCGGCATGCTTGATTGCCATCGCCGGGCCGATCAAATTGACGCGCAGGATTTCGGCCCAGTCATCGGGCGATTGTTCAAAGATCGAGGCGAGCCCGCCAGCGATCCCGGCATTGGCGAAAAAAATGTCGAGCCCGCCATGCTTGGCGATGGCCTGGTCGATCAGCGTCGCGACCTGGGCCTCGTCGCCCGCAGCACATTCGACGTCGGCGCCCTTGAGGTCCGCGCCGACCACCTGCGCGCCTTCGGAGCGGAACAGTTCGACCGTCGCCTTGCCGATGCCCGATCCGGCGCCGGTGACGATCGCGATCTTGCCGGCGAGGCGGCTCATCAGAGGCCGACCCCGATCGTGCTGCCGCCATCGACGACAATCGTCTGGCCGGTCATGAAGGTCGAGGCGGGCGCGGCGAGGAACACCGCGGCTCCGGCGATCTCGTGCGGCTCGCCGATGCGGCGCATCGGGGTGTGACGCGTGACTGCCTTGAGCGTGTCGGGATTTTCCCACAACGCCTTGGCGAAAGCGGTCTTGATCAGGCCCGGCGCGATGCAGTTGATGCGCACGCCGCTGGGACCGAATTCGGCCGCGAGGTTGCGTGCGAGTTGGAAATCGGCGGCTTTCGAAATGTTATAGGCCCCGATCGTCGCCGATCCGGTCAGCCCGCCGACCGACGAGATGATGATGATCGAGCCGTCCTCGCGCGCCAGCATGTCGGGCGCGACCATGTTGATCAGCCAGTGATTGGCGATGACATTATTGT
>JAJAYY010000179.1 GCA_026785965.1 Sphingomonas bacterium | reverse complement strand
TCACGCAGCTTGTCGGCGCGGACCTTGGCCAGCGCCGCGGCATTGGCGGCGGCATCGCCCTTGACCGGGATTTGCGCTGCCATCCCGCCTATCGCGAACGCGCTGCGGCGATGACATGTCGCGATCAGGCGGAGCGAATATGCGGCGAGAAAGGCGCGATCCATGGTCATCGCCGCGCGGTCGGGCGTGAGCCGATCGGGCGAATTTCCAAGCCGCTTGATGAAGCTGAAAATATAGTCCCAGCGGCCGCAGTTGAGCCCGACGATGTTGTCGCGCAGCGCGTGCAGAATCTCGTCCATCTCGAACGCGGCGGGGATGGTTTCGATCAACACCGTCGCCTTGATCGTCCCGCGCGCCAGCCCAAGCGATTGCTCCGACGCGGCGAAAATGTCGCTCCACAGCGCGGCTTCGTGGCGGCTTTCAAGCTTGGGCAGATAGAAATAGGGACCCGAGCCGGCGGCCAGCGCGGCGTGGGCATTTTGAAACAAATAGAGGCCGAAATCGACCAAAGCGCCTGCCACTGGCTGTCCAGCGACGGTCAGGTGGCGTTCGTCGAGATGCCAGCCGCGCGGGCGCACGATCAGCACGGCGGGGTCGGGGCCGAGCGCATAGGCCTTTCCGCTCGCAGGATCGGTGAAGGCGAGGCCGCCGTGCCAGCGCGCGCGCAGATTGACCTGGCCCTGGATCAGTTCGTCCCACAGCGGCGCGGTGGCGTCCTCGAAGTCGGCCATGAACACCCGCGCGCCCGAATTGAGCGCGTTGATCACCATCTTGGCGTTGGTCGGTCCGGTGATCTCGACGCGGCGGTCGAGCAAGTCGGCGGGGATCGGCGCGACCCGCCAGTCGGTGGCGCGAATGTCGGCCGTCTCGGGCAAAAAATCGGGCAGCTCACCCGCGTCGAACCGCACTTGGCGATCGATCCGCGCCGCGAGCAGCGCCCGCCGTCGCGCGTCGAACCGCGCGTGGAGGTCGGCGATGAACGCCAGCGCATCTTCGGTCAGCACTGCTTCGGCGCCCGCGACCGAGGTCGGCGCCGCGGCTGTCCGCGGCCGGTCGAGCACGCTCAACGCGGTTCGACCGCGATCGCATAGCGGGTCATCGCCGGACGATTGTCGCGGAAGGTCAGCCGCTGCCATTCGGTGCGGGCGCGACCTTCATTGTGAAATGGCCCGCTCATCGTCTCGGTACCCGGTTCAAGTTCGCGAAAGGCGCAGTCGCGATATTCGCCGCCGATCACCCAATAACGCTGGTCCATCGTGTCTCTCCCTTGAAGTCAGGCGTGCGCAAATTGCGCTGCTTCGGTCGATTCGGTCAGCGCCACGGTCGACGCCTGGCCGGCCGAGATCGCGGTAGCGATGGCGTCGAAATAGCCGGTGCCGACCTCGCGCTGATGGCGGGTCGCGGTGTAGCCCGCGCCTTCGCTGGCGAACTCGGCTTGCTGGAGCTCCGAATAGGCCGTCATGCCGCGATCGCGATATCCGCCGGCGAGCTCGAACATGGCATGGTTGAGGCTGTGGAAGCCAGCCAGGGTCACGAACTGGAACTTGTAGCCCATCGCGCCCAATTCGCGCTGGAATTTGGCGATCGTGTCGGAGTCGAGCTTGGCCGCCCAATTGAAGCTCGGGCTGCAATTGTAAGCGAGCAATTTGCCCGGATATTGCTTGTGCACCGCTTCTGCGAAGGTCCGCGCATCGTCGAGATCGGGATGGCTGGTTTCCCACCACAGCAGATCGGCGTGGGGGGCGAAGGCAAGCCCGCGGGCAATGCAATGATCAAGCCCGGTTCCTTCCTTGAGGCGGAAGAAACCTTCGGGAGTGCGCTTGCCGGTAAGGAACTGGCGGTCGCGCTCGTCGACGTCCGACGTAATCAGCCGGGCACTCTCGGCATCGGTCCGCGCGACCAGCACGGTTGGTACGCCGCACACGTCGGCGGCGAGCCGAGCGGCGTCGAGGTTGCGGATCGCGGCCTGGGTCGGGATCAGCACTTTGCCGCCAAGATGGCCGCATTTCTTTTCCGACGCGAGCTGATCCTCGAAATGAACTCCCGCCGCCCCGGCTTCGATATAGGCCTTCATGATCTCGAAACAGTTGAGCGGACCCCCGAACCCGGCCTCGGCATCGGCGACGATCGGCGCGAACCAGTCGCGCTTCGAGCCGCCCTCGCTATGCTCGATTTGGTCAGCGCGCTGGAGCGTGCGGTTGATCCGCCGGGCAAGCTCGGGTCCGGTATTGGCGGGATAGAGCGACTGGTCGGGGTACATCGCCCCGGCGGTGTTGGCATCGGCCGCCGCCTGCCAGCCCGACAGGTAAATTGCCTGCAGGCCGGCGCGAACTTGCTGCATCGCCTGGTTGCCGGTGACCGCGCCAAGCGCGCGCACGGGCTCGTCCTGATGAAGCAATTCCCACAACCGCAGTGCGCCGCGCCGGGCGAGCGAATGCTCGACCGCAACCGATCCACGCAAGCGTTCGACGTCGGCGGCGGTGTAGGGACGCTCGATTCCGTCGAAGCGGCCACTCGGCGCTGCAACGTGGCGGTCAAAACTTGTCATGGCGTAACATCTCCGACGCAAAAGCGAATGATGGTGCAATGCAACACGAGCGAGGCGCAAAAGGCACCGGCAAAAAGCGCTTACTTGTCACATCATGACTTGTGATTTGAGGGCGAAGTTGACAATCTGCGCCTTATGTCCACGACCAAACTCTTCCTCGGCCATCGTTTGCGCCGCCTCCGCCGAGACCGCGCGCTGTCGCAGACCGACATGGCGCAGACCCTTGCGATCAGCCCAAGCTATCTCAACCACCTTGAGCGCAATCAGCGGCCTGTGACCGCATCGCTACTGCTCAAGCTGGCCGAAATTTACGAAATCGACGTGCGCATCTTCGCCGCCGGGGGCGGCGCGCGCACCGGGCCCGACGAATTGGGTGAGATTTTTTCCGACGCGCTGCTCAGCGACTTGGGCGTTCCACGCTATGAGCTGACCGAGCTGGCGCATAATGCGCCGTCGATCGCCGATGCGGTGGCCCGGCTTTATGCTGCGCTCAAGGAAGCGAGCCGCAACCCGAGCCTCGCGAGTAGCGGCGATGCGCGCGCGCTGGTGACGCCGGAAAATTGGGTGCGCGATTATATCCAGCAGCACCGCAACCACTTCCCCGCGCTTGAGGAATGCGCCGAAACGCTGGGCGGGGCGCTGAGCGACCCGCTGTCGATGCAGGAGCCGATGCGGCGGCGATTGAAGGATGCCTGGGGAATATCGGCGCGGGTCGTGCCGCAGGCCGAGCTTGGCACCGCGAGCCAGGATTATGATGCCGACCGCCGCTTGTTCCTGATCTCGTCACAATTGCGCGCCGAAAATCGGACCTTCGCGCTCGCTTATCAGCTCGCGCTGGTCGAATTCACCGCGGTGATCGAGAAAATGGTCGCCGAAGCCGCGCCGCCCGATGAGGGGATCGCGCAATTGCTCCACATGAGCCTCGCCAATTATGCCGCGGGGGCGATCATGATGCCGTACGGCCGCTTCCTCAAGACCGCCGAACAATTGCGCTACTCGATCGATCGGCTGTGCGGCGAGTTTGGCGCCAATGTCGAACAGGTCGCGCATCGCTTCACTACGCTGGGCCGCCCCGGTGCGCGCGGGGTGCCGTTCTTCATGCTACGGGTCGATCCCGCCGGCAACATCTCGAAGCGCTATGCCGGCGACCAATTCCCCTTTTCGCGCTTCGGCGGAAGCTGCCCGCGATGGAATTTGCACGCCGCCTTCCAGGCTGCAGGCCAAGTCGTGACGCAATTGATCGAGACTCCAGACGGGCAGCGTTATTTTACCGTCGCACGAACCATCGACCGGCCGATCCGTACCGATCTGTCGGGCGGGCTGCTGGCGATCGGGCTTGGCTGCGACATCCGCCACGCGCACCGCCTGTCGTGCGCCGACGGGTTCGACCTGGCCAATGCCAAGGTCACGCCGGTCGGCCCGGCGTGTGCGATCTGTCCACGGGTCGATTGCGCGCATCGCGCTACCCCTCCCGCGGGTCGCCTGCTCGCGGTCGACCGGACACGCAAGACGATCTCGCCCTACCCGTTCGTTCCCGCTTAAGGCGCGATCGGATCGCGCTCGAGCGCGGCACGGTCCAAGGCCCGAGGCCCGAGGCCAGCGGCGACTTCGTAGGTCGAGAGGAGGAATTCGGCCAGCGTCGCGGCGGGATCGGCGGCGGCGCCGAGCTTCTGGCTGACCAAGTGGAGCGTAGCGAAAGTCGGCTGGTCACGCGCGACGTCAAATTCTGGCCAAGTGGCAGTCATCGGGCAGCCTCCTTGCGTATGAGGAGCAAATCCTGCTTAAGCCCGCGCGTTCGACAACCCAAGGAAAAGTGCGTGGACCCTGAGCAGCTCCAGTTAGGCTTTGAGCGCCAGATCGCCGCCGCGAGCGACCTCGGCGCGCTCGATGCGGTGCGCGTTGCCGCGCTCGGCAAGGCCGGCGACGTTACCGCCTTGCTCAAGACATTGGGCGCGATGACCCCCGATCAACGCACCACCGAAGGGCCGAAGATCAACGCCCTGCGTGAGGCCGTGACGTCGGCCATCGCCGCGCGCAGGGTCGCGCTCGAAAATGACGGGCTCGACCGGCGGCTGGCAACCGAGCGGGTCGACCTGTCGCTGCCTTCGCCCGAGCTGCCGCAGGGATCGGTCCATCCGGTCTCCCAGGTGATGGACGAGTTGACCGAGATCTTCGCCGACCTCGGCTTCGCCGTCGCCGAAGGTCCCGAGATCGAGGACGACTGGCACAATTTCTCCGCGCTCAACATCCCCGAGACTCATCCCGCACGCGCGATGCATGACACATTCTACATCGCCGGCGAGGGCGAGCCGCGAGTCCTGCGCACGCATACCTCGCCGGTCCAGATCCGCACGATGATGGCGGAACAACCGCCGATCCGGATCATCGCGCCGGGGCGCGTCTATCGCAGCGACAGCGATTCGACCCACACGCCGATGTTCCATCAGATCGAAGGGCTGGTGATCGACCGCAAGATCCACATGGGGCATCTCAAGTGGACGCTCGAAACCTTCCTCAAAGCGTTTTTCGAACGCGACGACATCGTGCTTCGGCTGCGCCCGTCCTACTTCCCGTTCACCGAGCCATCGGCCGAAGTCGATGTCGGCTGGTCGATTGAGAAAGGCCGACGCGTGGTCGGCGGGTCGCAAGGATGGATGGAAGTGCTCGGCAGCGGCATGGTCCACCCGCGGGTGATAGCCAATTGCGGGCTCGACCCCGACGAATGGCAGGGCTTCGCCTTCGGCACCGGGGTCGATCGGCTGGCGATGCTCAAATATGGCATGGACGATCTGCGTGCTTTCTTCGACGGCGATTTGCGGTGGATCAAGCATTACGGATTCAGCTTCCTCGAGGTGCCGACGCTGAGCGGGGGGGTGGGCGCATGAAATTCTCGCTGAGCTGGCTCAAAGCGCACCTCGATACCGACGCCGATGCCGCAACCGTAGCCGAGACGCTGACCCGGATCGGGCTCGAGGTCGAGGAGCTGACCAATCCGGCCGAGGCGCTGGCGCCGTTCCGGATCGCCAAAGTGCTGACCGCGACCCGCCATCCCCAGGCCGACAAATTGCAGGTGTTGAGCGTCGATGCCGGTGATGGCCCGATGCAGGTAGTGTGCGGTGCGCCCAATGCCCACGCCGGAATGCTTGGCGTGTTCGGCGGGGTGGGCGCTTATGTTCCGGGCAGCGCGATGACGCTCAAGCAAGCCACGATCCGCGGGGTCGAATCGAACGGCATGATGTGCTCGTCGCGCGAGCTCGAGCTGGGCGACGACCATGACGGGATCATCGAATTGCCGGCCGACGCCCCGGTCGGTGCGCGCTACGCCGATTATGCAGGACTCGACGATGCGGTGTTCGACGTCGCGATCACGCCCAACCGCCAGGATTGCATGGGCGTGCGCGGAATTGCGCGCGACCTCGCCGCGGCTGGACTGGGGACGCTGAGACCGCTCGACGTGCCCACCATCAAGGGCAGCTTCGACAATCCGGTCGAGATCCGGATCGAGGATGCCGAGGGCTGCCCGGCTTTCTATGGCCGAACGGTACGCGGGCTGACCAACGGCCCGTCGCCCGCGTGGATGCAGCGGCGGCTGAAGGCGGCGGGGCAGCGAGTGATTTCGGCGCTGGTCGATATCACCAATTACGTCATGCTCGACCTTGGCCGGCCGAGCCACGCGTATGACCTGGCGACACTCAAGGGCGCGGTCGTGGCGCGCAAGGCGAAGGACGGCGAGACGGTCGTCGCGCTCAACGAGAAAGAATATGCGCTGACCCCCAAAATGACGGTCATTGCCGACGACCATGGCGGACACGATATTGGCGGGATCATGGGCGGCGAACATAGCGGCGTTGGCGAAGGCACCACCGACGTGCTGCTCGAAGTGGCCTATTTCACACCGGAAGGGATCGCCAGGACCGGGCAGGCGCTTGGCCTGACGAGCGATGCGCGAAGCCGCTTCGAGCGCGGAGTCGATCCGGCGTTCCTCGACGACGGGCTGGCGCTACTGACCGGGCTGATCCTCGACATTTGCGGTGGCGAAGCGAGCCGGGTGACGCGCGCGGGCCAGCCGCCAGCCGAGCAGAAGAGCGTCGCGTTCGATCCCGCCAGGACGCTCGCGCTGGGCGGGATCGATGTGCCCGCCGAGCGACAGGTCGCGATCCTGACCGCGCTCGGCTTCCGGGTGGGGGGCGGCGAGGCGCTCGTCCCGAGCTGGCGGCGTGACGTCGATGGCCCCGCCGACCTGGTCGAGGAGGTCGCGCGGATCACTGGCTATGATGCGATTCCGTCAACCGTTTTGCCGCGCGCGGATGGCGTGGCGCGACCGACCGCGACTCGCGCCCAGACGATCGAACGAAAGGTGCGCCGCGCGGCGGCCGCGAGGGGCCTCGACGAGGCGATCAACTGGAGCTTCATCGGTGCGGCCGAAGCGGCCCTGTTCGGCGACGCTCCTCACGTCGTCGCCAACCCGATCAGCGAAGAATTGAAGTATATGCGACCGTCGCTGCTCCCCGGGCTTGCCGCCGCGGCACGGCGCAATGTCGATCGCGGTGCAACGTCGGTGCGGCTGTTCGAGATTGGCCGCCGCTACCTTGCCGACGGCGAGCGCCCGACTGCGGCGCTGCTGATGGCCGGGGACAAGGCGCCGCGCCACTGGCAATCGGGCAAGGCGGCGGCGTTCGATGCGTTCGATGCCAAGGCCGAGGTGCTGGCGTTGCTCGACGCGGCGGGGGCGCCGGTCGCCAACCTCCAACTGGTCATGAATGCCGGCGAGACGTGGCATCCCGGGCGTTCGGCGACGCTCGGCCTGGGTCCGAAGATCGTGCTCGCTGCCTTCGGCGAACTGCATCCGCGCGTCGCCAAGGCGCTCGACGCCCCGGCGGGAACCGTCGCGGCGGAGATCTACTTCGACGCCATCCCCGCGCCGCGCGGAGTCGAGCGGGCGCGCGCTGCCTTCGCCCCACCTGCGCTCCAATCGGTGACCCGCGACTTCGCCTTCATCGTCCCCGCCGACCTCGCTTCCGACACGCTGGTCCGCGCCATCCGCGGAGCGGACAAGGCCGCGATCAGCGGGGTGCGCTTATTCGATCGCTACGCAGGCGAACAGGGGCTGAGCCTGGCGGTTGAAGTCACGCTGCAACCCGGCGAGAAAAGCTTCACCGAAGCCGAGATCGGCGCGATCAGCGCGAAGGTTGTGGCGGCGGCGGCGAAGCTTGGGTCGGTGCTACGGGGTTGAGCGCATTGATCGCGGCGTGGACCCGCGCCTCGATCTCGTCGCGCTTGAGTCCGGGGGGGATGACCTCGCCGACCTTGAAGTGGATCGTGCCCGACTGCTTGACGAAACTGCGTGGCCAGATTCGCGCGCTGTCGAGCGCGATCGGCACCACCGGCAGCCCCAGCACGCGGTAGAGGCCGGAAGCCCGCGCGCAGCGGCGGCGCCTCTCCCAACGGCACGCGGGTGCCTTCGGGAAAGATCAGCACCGGACGGCCCGCCGCGGCGGCGGCCTTGGCCTCGCCCATCATCTCACGCAGCGCACGCGCGCCGGCGTCGCGGTCGACCCCGATCACGCCATAAGTCCGCGCTGCCTTGCCCCACAACGGCATGTGACTGAGCTCGCGCTTCATCACCACCACCGGCGAACGCGCGAAGCGCAGCGTGTCGACCGCCTCGACCATCGCCTGATGCTTGACCGCGATGAGGTATGGCCCGGGCGGGATCTCGCCGTCCCATGCGAAGCGGATGCCGAGAATGTGCTGCACCAGCCAGTAATGAAACCGCGCCCAGGCGTGGACAAAGCGCTGCACCGCGCGCGTGCCAAACGGGATCGCGGCGAGGATTGCGAGCACGTAGAGCAAGGTGCCGGGGTAAAAGATCAGCGCGAACAATGCCGAACGCAACGCCGCGATCACAGGTCGAACCATATGCTGAGACGGCGCAGCAGGTACTTATTATATTCGGCGAACAGGGTCATCAGCGCGGGCTCAGTGCGCACTGCGTCAGGGACGACCTTGTAGTCCGGGCCGAGCGTGCGACGGAATTCATAGCGTGCGCGGCGCATGTGCCAGTCGCTGGTGACGAGGCGCAACGAGGTGTAGCCGCGGCGCTCGAGCCAGCGCTTGGCCTCCTCGGCATTCGAGCGCGTGTCGACCGATTCCGATCCGAGGTCGACGCAGCAAGCGGCGAGGCTCGGCTTGCCGCCAAGACGTCGCATCAGATCCTCCTTGCGCACCGACGGATCGGCACCCGCGATCAACAGCCGCTGACCCTTGTGCTCAGCGAGCATTTTGGCGGCGCGCTCGATTCGCCCCTTGCCCCCGGTCAAGGCGACAATCGCCTGGGTCGCGGGGACCTTGTCCTTGGCCGGCTTCCCGAGCGTGACCGCAAACAAGGCGAAGCCAAGCGCCCAGATGATGAGCAGGAAGGAGGCGAAGCGGGCGATCATAATTGGGCCCGCAATGCCGCAAGCACGGTGGCGCGCGCAACCAATGTGGCAAGGATTGCAGCGAATAAAGGCAGGCTGGCGAGGATGGCGAGGTCGGCCCAGCGCAGCACGCTGCCATTGGTCCAGTCGCCGAGTGTGCCGATCCCGCCGCTCGCGACCAGTACCAGCACCACTGCCGCCAATAGCGCCCCGGCAGTTCCGCCGATCAGCGCATCGAGCGCGATCTTGCGCTGGAACAAGCGGGTGATCTGCAGGTCGGTGGCGCCGATGCCGTGCATTACCTCGATCGTCGCGCGGTGCGTGTCGAGCGCGCTGCGCGTGGCGAGGACCACCGCAGCGGCGGTAGCGAGCGCGATCAACGCGACCAACGCCCCGGCGACGAGCATCAGCGCGGTCAGCGTGCCGAGCATTGGCGACAGCCGCGCCTGGTCGGCCACGAACTGCGCTGCGGGCACCGCGCGAGTCACCGCCGCAGCGACGGCGGCGGAATCGGCGCCGGGGGCAAGCTCGAC
>JAJAYY010000178.1 GCA_026785965.1 Sphingomonas bacterium | reverse complement strand
TCGATCAGCGCCGGCAGCGGCAAATCGGCGCCCTCGCCCGCCGCGACCGGTCCGAGCCACTGTTCGAGCGTGCGGCGCAGCTCGGCCTCGGGCACCGGCTTGGCTGACACTACGCCCGGAGCCGATCGGGCGGCGGCGGTCGCGCGTGCCTGCTGCGTCCGCCCGTCGGCGATCTGGATCGAATAACGATGCGCCACCCCGTCACGCACCAGCCGTGCCCCGCCAGCGAGCGCGAGTCCGGTCGCGGCGACGATCATCATCACGAACATCATGATCCCGATCAGCCACGGGGTCGCCCCGGCATAGCGTCCGCCAGGAAGCAGGCGGCGGTCGGAGGGCGAGGCGAATAGCCAGCGCAATGGCAGCCAGTCGAACATCATGCGCTCCCCGAGGTCGGCGGCGGATTGCGCAGCGCCCCGGTCGGATCGATCAAATTGCCATTCTCGAGCCGGATCAGCTGGCTTCCCGGGGTCGCGGCGATCAGCCCCAGGTCATGGGTCGCGACCACGACTGTCGTCCCGAGCCGATTCAATGCGGTGAGCAAGTGAAGAATGCGCTGCGCCATCGCTGCATCGACGTTGCCGGTCGGTTCATCGGCGACGAGCAGTTCGGGACGGGCGATCACCGCGCGGGCGATCGCGACGCGTTGCTGCTCGCCGCCCGACAGTGTCGGCGGGCGCGCGCTGGCGCGGTCGGCGAGCCCGACCCAGGCGAGCATTTCGCGCACCGGACCCTCGACCTCGACCTCGTCATGCCCGGCAATGCGCAACGGCAGCGCGACATTGTCGAACGCCGAGAGATGGCGGACGAGGCGGAAATCCTGGAACACCACGCCGATCCGGCGGCGATAGTCGGGCAGCACATCGCGCGGGGCATCGCCGAGTTCGGCCCCGAACAGCTTGATCCGCCCGCGCGTCGGGCGCTGGGCGAGATACAGCAGTTTGAGGAGCGAAGTCTTGCCCGCGCCGGAGGGGCCGGTGAGGAAATAGAATTGGCCGGCACCGAGGCGAAAATCGAGGTCACGCAGAACCTCGCCGCCCGTCCCGTAGCGCAGCCCCACCCGGTCGAATTCGACGATCGTGCCCAGCAGACGCTCCTCACCCCTTGGTCGAGCGCTGTTGTCGCACAGCCCGGCGCGCCTTGCCAAGCGCGACTCAGTGATGTTTATCCACGTTAACCGCTTCGAAGGGGCACTTTTCGACCATGATCCTGACCTGTCCCGCTTGCGCCACCCAATATACGGTCAAGGACGGCGCCATCCCACCCGCCGGTCGCCAGGTGCGCTGCGCATCATGCAAGCATAGTTGGCACCAGGATCCTGAGGGCAGCGCCGCGCTGAGCGAGGCGCCATCCGGCGAGCAGAACCCCGAGGCCGTCGGCGGCCCGCCCCAGGCCGACCCCAACCACGTCGAAGCGCCGCTCAGCGAAATCCCCGAGGCCGCTGCGGCTGAAGGCATGATCGCAGAGGAGCCGCAGCCCGAAATTGCCGCTTTTTCCAGCGAAAGCGAGTCCGAGGGTCAATGGTCGCCCCCCAGCGATACCGCCGAGCCGGTCTCAGACGAGCAATATGAAGATCATGGCAGCTTCGCCTCGATCCCGGCGATGCACGATGAGGATGAAGCCCCCGGTCGCGGGCGCGCGCTGGGTTGGCTGATCGGAGTGGTGCTGCTGGTGATCGTCGCGGCGGCGGCATTCTGGTTCCTCGCGCCGCCCGACCTCAAAGCGCGCGCCGGAATTGCCGGGACCGGGGAAAGCCCGCTTGAGCTGATGCTGACCACCAGCGATCGGCAGAAACTCGCCAGCGGCAATGAATTGGTCGCGATCAGCGGGCGGATCATCAACCCGACTGACAGCGAACAAGCAGTGCCGCCGATCGAAGCCGAGCTGCGCAACAAGGCGACCAGAAAACTGATCTACAAATGGACCATTGCTCCCCCGGCACGCTCGCTCCCGCCGCGCGGCTCGGCGAGCTTCAACAGCGCCGAAGTCGACATCCCTCAGGGCGGCGACGAATTGACCGTGACCCTAGGCGGCAAGCCAAGCTGAGCACGACGCTACTTTACTCGAAATCATAGACCAGTGCGGGGACCATCCTGCCGTCGACTGCGGCAACCGCCGTCAATCGCGGCACCATAAGCGCTTGCGGCGCGGCATAAGCGCTGCCGATGCGGGCCGATTGCGAGATGATGCGGGCGGTGACCCGGGCGGTCGCTTGAGCGCCGCTTTCGCTTCGCCGGGCGGCGGAAGCCGTGGCCGAGTGCTCCACTGCGGCGGCAATCGTCGAGGCGGAGAGCGAAGCGGGCGCGGCCAGCGCCGCGATCAAGACGACAATCGAGTCCATGCCGGCAAGATAACTCATCAGCCGCAAACATGGTAACGCTCGGTTTAACCCTTGTCCCCATGTTGGACTCATCTTCGGGCGTTGCGCTGCGGTTTAGCCTTTGCTAGAGGCCGCGCCTCACCAGAGGCCGGGGTATCGACCGCGGCCAAAATGACTGTGCGGTCGTGGCGGAACTGGTAGACGCGCAACGTTGAGGTCGTTGTGGGCGAAAGCCCGTGGAAGTTCGAGTCTTCTCGACCGCACCATTTTTCGTTTGAGGCGGAAATCCCCCAATAAGCGTCGCTGTTGCGACGCATTCGCGATCCTATCCAATTGCGCCTAGCAAAGTTGCGCGAGACGACTTTGGTTAACGGGCGGCCGAGGCGATGGTCGCCATATGCGACGCGGCGATCAGGCGGATCGCGCCGATCCGCGCGACCGGCTTGTCCGGACTGACGACAGCGTGGGCATCTATCACCGCCGCCATGCGCGCCGCTCCGGCCGACGATTCGGTCAGCCGGAAGCGGTAATCGCCATAAGGCACGCGTTCGAATAGGAAAAACCCGTCATAATCGGTGCGCGCGGTGGCGATCACCCTTCCCTGGCTGTCGAGCAGTACGAGGTCGAGCCCTTCGAAACCGCTGCCGTCGTCCTTGACCAAAGCGCCTTCGATATCGCCCGCACCGACCAGCGGAATGTCGATCATGGTCGTCACCCCGGGGCGTGGAACGATCACCTGGAGCGCCTTGCGCGGAGTCAGCGCGGGATTGCTCAGCGAACTCGCATCGAGCCCGATCGCGACCGCGCGATAGGCGACCAGTCCATTGGCCGACGCGACCCCATTCTTGCCGCTTGGCAGAAGCCCGGTGGCGGTGCTCGCAGTCAGCATCGCCCCTTGTTCGAGCGGCTCGCTGCTATCGCGCCGTCCGTTGCCATTGTCATCGCGGAAGATGCGCGCCTGCACCTGGCCGACCCCGGCGAGCGGTTCGCGCACCGGCCGGAACCCGCGGCGCGACCCGTCGAGCGAGAAATTGAGGTTGATTCCAGCGGCGACGGTGCCGTCGTTGGCAGCTTCGATGCTGACCGCCGCTGCAAGCGCGTCGAACCGGTGAATATGGCTGATGCGGGCGCGCGCGCGGCGCTGAAGCGCCTCATAGCCGACACCCAACTCCCAGTCGGCGCGGTCCGATGCCGACCAATAAGCCGCCAGCTCGGCGCTGCGCAGCCGTGATTGGGGCGACACTTCCCACCGACTGCTGCCGCGGACCCGCACCGGCCCAATCCGCCCCGACGCGAGCGCGGTCAGGTCGAAATGATCGATCGACGCGCCCCCCGGAAGCCGGTTGCGCTCATATTCGATCCCGCCGGCGAGGTTGATGCGCCGTATATTGGCCGAGACCCGGCCGCCGACCCGGCTGATTTGCTGCCCGTCGCGATCGGTGAATCGCGCGTCGGCCTGCGCGGTGATCGGGGTGGTGCCGGTCGAGATTGGCGCGTTGATGGTCAAGCGCGCATCGGTCAGTTTCTTCTCGAACCGGCCCTGATAATAGAAGTCCTTCAGCGACACCCCTTCGGCGGCGAGGTTGATTCCGCCAAACCGCGCCAGCGCCGAGCCGCGCAGCGCGATCCCGCCGCTCGATTGCTTGGCGACCGCGGCCTCGACCAGCGCCGGACCGACCGAACGCCGCACCGAGCCTTCGACGAAGGTCAGTTTCTGATCGCCGACGATCATCATCGCGGCGAGCGCGGCGACCGAGGTCCGCTGATCAAGGCCATGTTCGAGCGAGGCCGCCGCCTGCGCTTTGGGCAAAGCGACGCGGTCGGGCAGTGGGTCGCGATCGACCCGGCGCCGCTCGCCGACAAAGCCGAGCAGGTCGCTCCCCGGCTGGTTCGCCCCGAACCAATAATAAGTCTGGCCGGGCGAGACCTGACTTTGCCCGACATTGACGCTTTCGATCCGCGATCGCTGCTGCCCCTGGGGTCCGTAGATGATGATCTCAAATTCGTTCTCACCGAAGAATAGTTCAACCTCTTCAAAGTGATAGCGCTGCGTCCCGTCGCCCTTGGCAAAGCCCAGCAACTGGCCGTTGCGGTACAGTTCGGCGTCCCAGCCGGGGGGCAGCTCGCCTTCGAAGCGGGTGCGGTCGAACGCCGCCGGGTTGAACAACGGGCGATTGGTGACCTCGACCCCGCGCCCGGTCCCGCCGCTGATCAGGCGATTGGTCGGCCCGGCGACGTCGCCGACCGCGAAATTGGTCGCGTTGAGCGGGCCGAGCAGTCCACCATCGGGATCCGAGCGATAGGCCTTGAAGCGAACCGAGCCGAGTGGTCCGGACTGGCCGCTGGTGATGGTCGCATCGTAGGACAAGCGCGCGATCTCGCCCGCGGCGCGGACCGAGGCGCGGCGATCTACGCGGACCCCGCTGTTGGCGTCATAGGTGGCCCCGGCGCTGACGATGAAATCGAGCGCCGGGGCGCGCCACATGCGATATGCGAGCTTGACCTTGGGCAGCCCTTCGAGCGGGAGCGCAGCGGGCTTGAAATGCTTGGCGCGCAGAGCGCGTTCGCGCGCCAGCTCGACCGGGAGCTTGGTCGGCGTGACCAGCGTGATGACCGAGGCATAAGGCGAGACCTTGACCTCGATTCCGAGCCAGCGGCCGAGTGCAGCGCTGTCGACGCACCAGCCTTCGGGGGCCAGGCGCACCGCAGTCGGATCGAGCGGTTCGTGCTGCTTGCCGAAGCGGACGGTGCGCGCGGTCGCGTCGATCGCGATCGGATAATCTTCGCGAAATGCCCAGCCGGTCGCCTTCTGCGCCTTGAGGTCAACCGCCAGCGGCACGTCGAGCACGGTCGCCATGTCGCCGAGGATGACGCAGCTTCCTTCGGGGGTCGGATAGCCGCGCACCCCGTCGCCAAGCCGCAGCTGGCGAATGTTGACGTCGAGCATATATTGCGAGTCGGGATCGAGCTTGAAGCCATCTTTGTCGGCCGCCGAGGCGTGAGACGCGAGCGCGCCGGCCAAGGCCAGCGCGGCAAGCGCGGCGCGCTTGGTCCAGTCGCGCCAGGTGCGCATAACTGAAGCCCCCGCCCCCGACCGGTTAACGCAGGACTGCGCTGGTGCTCGCCAGCGTGACCGGGCCGGTCGGGGTCTTTTCAAGATATTCGACAGTCACCGGGCCCGAGGCCAAAGCGGCGAACCGAGCGTCGATCGGGATCGTCACACGCCGCTGGTTGATCTCGGTGTAGAGCGCGATTCCGCCGGCGATGGCGATCGGCTCGGCCACTCCGGCTTTTACCACGCGCACTTCACCGAAGGTCGAACGGTCGCCCGCGCGGCTGAGGTCGAGCGCGATCGCGGGCTTGCCGTCGACCACCACCTTCTGGACGTTGGCGATCCCCGCCTTGGCCTGGAGATTGCCGAGGCGGACGATCACCGGAATGGTCACGCCATAGATTGGGGTGAGGTGAAACGACACGCCCTGCGTGGGTGCGGGATCGGTGATCGGCTTGGGATCGGGGATCGCGCGGAATAATAGATGGACTCGATATTCGCCGTCGGCGAGCCCTTGCGGGGCGCGCGCGTTGATGCGGATCGACTGCGGCTGGTTGGGCGGCAAGGTGACCTTGCGCGGGGCGTAAAGGATCATCGCCTCGGCGGCGCTTTCGCGCGCGTTGGGCACGGTGACGACTTCAAGCGTGCCATCGGGCTTCATCCGCCTGAGCTCGACCGAGACGCGATAGGTGGCAATGTCATCGCCGATGTTGTTGAGGATGATTTCGGTCCCGCGGCGGCCATCAAGGATGATCCGCGTCGGCGCGACCAGCAAATCGCCAACCCCGGCATCGAGCGGGACTGTGGCGAGCATCGCCAGCGGCACTGCGACTAAGGCGGCGAAACGAAGACGAGCGGACATGGACAGATTCCTCCGAATTGGATGGAGGATGTTTCGGCCGAAATGGTTACTTTTAAACTAACCAAACCGGATGAATCGCCTTGCGGCCCAAAAGAAACGGCCGCGGGGTGAGCCGCGGCCGTCGGGGAGAGCGAGTGAGGAGCGAATTATTGATAGTCGGCGGTGACCGTGAGCGTGCCGCTATAGGCGCCGCCGATCAGGGTCGGTGAGACGACGATCGAGCCGCCGACGTCGAAATCGGAGCCGGGCGCGCCCGAGTTGGTGAGCACGACATTGGCCGGGCCGTTGGGCGTGAACGGAATCGAATCGGTTCCGTTCGACAGCGTCCCGCCGCTGTAGGTGAACAGCACGGTCAGCCGGTTGGTGCCCTGGACATTGAAACGCGCCTGTTTGGGCACGCCGCTGCACACGATATCGGCGCCGCATGTCAGCACGCCGGCGCGGCTCAGCACGATCGTGCGCGTGCCGGTGAAGCTTGAGTAAGTGAGCGTTCCGAAATCAAGATCCTGGAGCTTCGACAGCGACACCGGCTTGACCACGTTGACCGAGGTCACGGCACTGATCTGGGCGGCGTACGCGGGACTGGCGAAGGTCGCGACGGTCGCCAGTGCGGCGAGAAGGAAACGAACACGAGCCATGGATGCCTACCCTTTGAAGACGGTAAGGACGGCATTAACCAAGGAAGGTTGGAGAAGCGCTGACGATCATGGTTAGCGCGGCGTTAACCTTTTGGCTTGTCGGCAGCAAAAAGGGGCCGCCGAAAACCGGCGACCCCCTGATGATCGATCGTCGCGAGGACGATTAGAGGTAGTTGGCAACCACGTCGACGTTGGCGCTGTACGCACCATCGGCGGTCGCGGCGACGACGGTGATCGTGCCACCGACGGCGAACGTGCCCGCGCCGCTGCTGTTGAGCAGGACGTTCGACACGGCGTTGAGCGAAAAGCCGACAGTGTTGGTGCCGTTGGTGTGCGTCAACACGGCCGGGGGCGCGTTGTACGAAATCGCGATCGTCTGCCCAGCGACACCGCCGCTAAGGGTGAAGTCGGCGCGGCTGCCGCCCGAGCAGGTCAGCATGGCCGAGCTGCACACCGCTACGCCGCCGGCAGACGACACCGAAACCGTCGCGCTGGTCAGGCTCGGGTTCATGGTCGTGGTGCCGAAATCGAGGTCGGTCAGTTTGGTCATGGTCACCGGCTTGACGATCACGGCCTTGGCAGTGAAGGTCTCGGTGTCGGCCGGAGCGGCCAGCGCCGGAGCGGCGAACAGGCCGGTCGCGACGGTCGCGGCAAGCGCCGCACGGGTCAGAAATTTGGTCATGGAAGATATCCCCACTGGTTCGGTAAAAATGTGGCGACTGACCGACTGCCGGCCACCCGTGCCATCTCCATTAACCGCGACCGCTTACGGCTTTGCTCAGCATCAAGGTAAACAGGCCGTTCACCTTTGCTCCACAACGGAGCAATCCCAGTGCTGTCAGAGATATTCGACCAATATGTCGACCGAACCGCGATAGGCGCCATCGCCGTCGCCGCTGATCCGTAAATCGCCGCCGAACCGGAACGACAGCGTGCCGTCGTCGCCGATGCGCGGGAAGGACGGCAGATCGGTGACGATCGATTCGATCCGGATTGTTCCGCTGCCGTCGCCGTAGAGGTCGACCTGGCGCGGAAGATCGACCCGCACCGCGCGCCCGGGCTCACCGCGAATCACTACGCTGCCGGGCATGGCGCGCGATCCGGTCGCGGCGGCCGCGCCCGACATGCGCGAGCCGCCGTCGGGGGACAAAGCGACCTGCGCCTCGCCCAGCCCGCCGAACACGACCTTGTCGAAATCGAGCCGCGTCGCCACTTCTAGGCGAATTGGAAGCGTCGGACGCGAATCGGGTTGGTCGTTTGCGGTCGGGGTGCACAATCGGCACGGGGCGGCGACGTCCTGCGCCGCGGCTGCGCAAGGCATGACGAGGCTCGCAGCGACGAGCGCCACGAACGAAACTGGGGCGAGGCAATGGCCCAACATGCGGTGCACGCTATTGGTCAGGCGTTTAAACAGGGTTAACACCGCTTTCACAAACCCACGGAGACAAGCATGAAGCGCAGCAAGGAAGAGTGGCGTAGCACGTTGAGCGACGAGCAATTCCGGATCTTGCGCGAAGCCGGCACCGAGCCTCCGGGCAGCGGCGCTCTGCTCAACAACAAGCAGCCCGGGCTGTATCGCTGCGCCGGGTGCGGTGCCGAATTGTTCGAGAGCGACAGCAAGTATGACAGCCATTCAGGCTGGCCAAGCTTCACCGCTCCGGTCGCGGGTCAGGCGGTCGCCGAAATCAGCGACCAGACCCACGGGATGGAGCGGGTCGAAGTTCGCTGCGCCAAGTGCGAAGGCCACCTTGGCCACGTCTTTCCCGATGGCCCGGGCCCCGAAGGCCGGCGCTACTGCATCAATTCATTATCGCTCCAATTCGACGAAAAGGACGCTGGCGACGGCAAAGCGAAGACCGACGGCGACCAGCGCTAGCCGCAGCGCTTGTCGGGCGCCGGGGGAGCCAATAGGGATGGTCGCCACATGGCCACCTCCCCCCGCCCCAAGCCGCGCGGCTTGATCGTATCGATCCTTCGCTGGGGCCTGGCGCTGGGCGCGCTGCTGCTGCTCGCGCTCGGGATCTCGGTCGCGGTCGCGATTGCCTCGCTGCCCGATTATTCGACGCTGAGCCGGCGCAGCGATCTTGGCCAGATGGTCCGCGTGCGCGCCGCCGACGGCACCTTGCTGGTCTCGCTCGGGCCGAGCTTCGGGCGCTGGCTGCCCTATCGAGAGATCCCGCCGACCATGCGCTCGGCGATGATCGCGGTCGAGGACAAGCGCTTCCGCAGTCACATTGGCGTCGACCCGATCGGCATCGCGCGCTCATTCAAGGTCCGCCTGACCACCGGCGCGTGGCGCCAGGGCGGTTCGACTATCACCCAGCAATTGGCACGCAACATTTTCCTCACCAACAGCCGCACCTTCGGCCGCAAGGTCAAGGAGGCGGTCCTTGCGCTCGCCCTCGAACGCAAATTCTCCAAAGACCAGATCCTCGAACTCTACCTCAACCGGGTCTATTTCGGTGGCGGCGCCTATGGCATCGATGCGGCGAGCCGGACTTTCTATGGACATGGTGCCGAACAGCTCAGCCTGGGCGAGGCGGCGATCATCGCCGGGCTGGTCAAGGCGCCGTCGAATTATTCGCCCACCGCCGACGTCCAGGCAGCACGCGGCCGCGCCGGAGTGGTGCTCAATTCGATGGTCGAGAACGGCTTCCTCGACGCAGCTGCCGCGGCCAGCGCCAATCCCGCCGAAATCAAGGTCCAGCCCGCCGCCAAGCAGAATAGCGTGCGCTATTTCACCGACTGGGCGCTGCCCCAGCTCGATACGCTGATCGACGAGACCAGCGACCCGATCGACGTATGGACCACGCTCGACCCCGGGATGCAGAGCGCCGCCAACCGCGCGATCAACGCCAATACGCCCAAGGGTGCGCAGGGCGCGCTGGTCGCGCTCGACCGCGACGGCGCGGTGCGGGCGATGATCGGCGGGCGCGACTATGTCGATTCGATCTACAATCGCGCCACCCAGGCGCAGCGCCAGCCGGGATCGGCGTGGAAATTGTTCGTCTATTTGACCGCGCTCGAAAGCGGGATGAAGCCGACCGACATGATCGTCGATGAACCGGTGACGATCGATGGCTGGACGCCGCGCAACTCGACCCGCACCAACGCCGGACCGGTGTCGCTGCGCGAGGCGTTCGCGCGGTCGATCAACACCATCAGCGCCAAGATCGGCGACCAGCTTGGCTTTGCGACGATCGCCGACATGGCGCGGCGGTTTGGCGTGTCGGGGACGATCAGCACCTACCCGTCGATGGTGCTCGGGACGAGCGACGTGCGCCTGATCGACATGACGCGGGCGTTCGCCGCAGTCTCCAATCGCGGGGTCAGCGCGATGCCTTATGCGATCCGCAAGGTCGTCACCGCCGAGGGCCGCTTGCTGTATCAGCACGATGCCCAGGAAGAGCGCGTGCTGGTCGCGCCTTATGTCGCGGCGCAAATGACCGACTTGTTGCAGACCGCGGTGCTGTCCGGCACGGGACGAGCAGCACAGATCGGGCGCCCGGTGGCGGGCAAGACCGGGACCACCAGTTCGAACAAGGACGGCTGGTTCATCGGTTTCTCGAGCGGACTGACGACCGGGGTGTGGATGGGCCGCGACGATGCCCGCCCCGTTCCCGGACTGCAGGGCGGCACCGCCCCGGCGCGCGCTTTCTCAAGCTTCATGCGAATCGCCGTGGCGCGCCGCCCGGTCGAAAACTTCCAGCTCGAGGTGCCGCTCCCCGATTGGCAGCTCGAGCCTGACGAGGAAGTGTGGGGCAATATCGCCGACGAAGCGCCGCTGGTCGACGCCGATGGCAATCCGATCGACCAGGCCGTGGGTCTGCCGACCGATCCCCTCGCGCCCGGGGCGCAGCCGCCGGGTACTGCCGGACCTGCCGATCAGCAGTGGCTCGACGAAGTGCTCGGCCGATCGCAAGCGCCCAATCCCCCGTCGGGGACAGCGCCGCAACCGCAGCCGCCGCAGCAGCAGCCGCGTTCAGTGCCCCCGACCGACCCGCTTCAGCCGCGGCCCGATCCGGCGCAACGCTGACCGCGCTTCGCTGACTCCGTCGCCGTAAAGTCGCGCTTCGAGCGCCTTGAACTCGGTACCGTGGTTGAGGTGGGCGCGGTGGGCCAATTCGTGCGCGACGACGAAGCGCCGAACCGCTGGCGGCGCCAGGATCAGCCGCCAATTGTAGCGAATCGCGCCCGCCGCCGAGCAACTTCCCCAGCGGGTCGCGGCGTCGCCGACGCTGACCGGACCGTCGGCGATCGCGGCCGCCACGGCGATCGCTTTGGTCTCGGCAGTCAGCTGTGTCCGCGCTTGATCGCGCAACCATGCCAGGATGCGCGCCGAGAAGCGCTCGTTCGGCCCACCGCAGCGCAGCTCCCCATTGGCGAGTTGTGGCGATCGCGGCGCCGCCGGATCCCACGCCAGCAGTAGCGTCTGGCCATCGAACGGGATCGACGCACCCGGCGCCAACGGCTCCGGCGGTTCGAGCGTCGCCAGTTGCGCCGTGACCCAGTCGGCCTGGCCCCGCGCCCAATCGAGCGCGGCGCGGCGGCTGACCCGGCGCGGAATGGTCAGGCGAAGCACGCCGCGCGGCTCGTCGAGCGACAGGCGCAGGCGGCGCGCCCGGGGATGCGTGCGAAGCTCGACCGGCCACGGCAGGTCGGCGACGCTCAGTGGCTCACAGCGCGCGGTCGACAAGGTGGAATTCCAGCTCGCCGGCATCGACTTCGGACACCGTCCAGCCGCGCGTCGATTGCCCCGCCTCGTGCACCGTCTCGCGGCTGCCCGAGATCAGATAATGCCATTCGGGGAGCGGCTGATCCTCCCAGCGCAAGCGATAGGCGCAGGTCGAGGGCAGCCATTCGAGCTCGTCGAGCTTGGCCGGGTCGAGCTTGACGCAATCGGCGACGTGGCGCTTGCGATTGGGGTAATCGGTGCATTGGCCGGCGCGGCGGTCGAGCAGTTTGCACGCCACGTTAGTCGGATAAAGCTCCCCGGTGTCCTCATCTTCAAGCTTGTGCAGGCAGCAGCGTCCGCAGCCGTCGCACAAGGCTTCCCACTCGCCCCGGTCGAGAGCAGCGAGGGGCTTTTCCCAAAAGGCTTTTGCTTCATTCATGGTCGGGCTAGCAATGGTCGGGCAAGGCGGCGCAATCAAGGCATCATGGAGCAAACATGAACGGGCGGACGAAAATTACCGTGATAATGGGGCTGCTGGCGGCGATGCTGGCGAGCGGGGCGGTGGCGCAGACCAAGCTCGGCTCCGATTCGGACGCGTTCCTCAATGCAATCCGCGACCAGGACGCTACCAAGGCGACCGATATCGTTCGCCGCCAGGGCAAGTCGGTAACCAACTATCGCGGCCATGGCGGCGAGACGCCGTTAACCGTGGCGACCGCCAACCGAAGCATTCTCTACGTCGGCTTTCTGATCGGCAACGGTGCCGAGCCCGATTTCTCCAACCAGCGCGGTGACACCCCGCTGATCATCGCGTCGCGCGGCGGCTTCGTCGAGGCGGTCCAGCTGCTGATTGAAGCCAAGGCCAAGATCGGGCTCGCCAATCGCCAGGGGGAAAGTCCGTTGATCGCGGCGGTCCAGGGACGCCACATCCGGGTAGTGAAAATGTTGCTCGAGACCGGCGCCACCGCCGATACGACCGATTTTTCGGCCGGCTTCAGCGCCCGTGACTATGCCCGCCGCGACACCCGCAATCCCGAGTTGCTGCGCCTGATTGAAACGATCAAGCCTGCGCGCAAGATCATTGCCGGGCCGACCCGCTAACTGCCCGCGCCCAACGTCGGGTCGATCTGCGCCGACAAACGCCGCGCCGCGCGCCGCGCAAAACGCAGCAGTTCGGCCTTGCGCCGGGCGGGCGCGAGCGGGCGATGCGCGGCTTCGCGCCACACCGCCGCGTCGTAGCGATCGGCGACCAATAGTCCCGCCTCGCCGGGGAGAAACCGCGGCTCGTCGAGGATCGACGACAGCGCCGACGGCACCGCCCAGTAGAAGCGATCACAATAATCGAGATAGTCGATCCATTTGGAGTCGCCGAGCAAATCGCTGCGGCTGACCTTGATTTCGACGATCACAAGCTGGCCCTTGCCGTCGATCGCCATCATGTCGGCGCGGCGCCCATTGGGCAGCGGTACCTCGCAAATCGCAAACAGATCCTGGCGGCAGAACAACCGCGTTACCCCGCGCGCCACCTCCCCCGCGATCGGCGGTTGATCGACGAAGCAATCGGGAATCGGGGCGGACGCCATCCGACTCGATTAGAACAAAGGGAGGACGCGGGGAAGCCCGCGCGGTGCGGCCTTCTAACGGTAGAAGACGTGGTTGCCGAGTGTCGCGACGCGCGTCAGGCGCCAGCCCGGCGAGACTCGGCGGGCATGGAAGAACATCGCCTTCGACACCGGGGTCGGCTGAAGCTTTTGATCGACGATCCTGGCGATCGCGACCGCATTTTTCCACTGCATTCCGCTGCGCGCGATCGGCGGCATCGAGCGACCGCGGACGAAGCTGAACTGGCTGCGCTGATAGACCACGCCGCAATAGGTCGAGGGGAAGCGGCCCGAGGCGGCGCGGTTGGCGATGACGTGGCCGACCGCAAGCTGCCCCTTGAGCGACTCGCTTTTCGATTCGAAGTAGATCGCACCGGCGAGGCATTCGAGCTCGCGGCTGCCGGCGCTGGTCGAGCGCAATTGGGCGACCATCGCACTGAGATCGCCGGTCGCGCGCACAGCGGGTGCATCGGCTTGGTCGGCATCCTGCGGCTGTTCCTCGATCGGCGCGATCACCACGGGTTGCGGGAGGATCGCCGATTGCGCGACGGGAAGTTGCGGAGAGGTCGAAAGGACGGCCGGGACGACCATCGCGGGCAGTTGATTCGTTCCACTCGGCAGGAGCGGCTCGCTGGCCTGAGTGATCGCCAAAGGGGCGACCTGCGCCGGAGCGACCGTTGACGCGCTGAGCGCGAAGATCACGACCAGCGCGGAACGAAAAGGATGCACCATTAGAAACCAAAATCATGCGGTGGACCGGCCGTTCGGCGGGGATGTTGCACTTTGCAACGCCCGCCGGGGTGATCCCCCGACTGCGTGGCACTTTTCCGGCTGAATTGCCCAGAGGAGTGCCCCCCGCTCTGTCGTGTGCCCGGCTTTTTCCGATTGGTTCCGCGCGGTCAACCGATCGCGGTCGTTTCAGCGATGAATCGTTCTGGATGCGGGACGTCCAGTTCAATTAACCATGAATCACGATCGAATTTGCGGCGCTTATCGGACCAGTTTTCAACCTCAGCCGGGGTTGCGTCGGAGCCCGGTCCGGCCCGCTGCCAGGCATAATCGCCGTCTGCCGTCAGCCCACGTTCAAGGCAACAGACATGCTCGCCACGGCTGGCGATGAGCAGGATCAGCGCGCCGCGATCGGGGTCGCCCTTGGCAATGATCATTCCGAAGCCGCCGTCGACTTCGGCGCGGCGCAGGAGGCTCGAGGCCTCGAGTTTGGCGGGGAGCCGCGCGTCGTTCAACTCGGTCGATACCCTGCGAGGCTCGACAAAGCGATGTGCGAGCGCAGGAAGGTGCCGGTCCCGCGGGCGCATTCCTCGCCCGATGAATCGACGATCCGCGCTTCGGCCACGAACACCCGTCGCCGGCCCGAAATCCAGCGCCCTTCGGCGCGCCCCGGCCCGGCCTTGAGCGGCTTGGTGAAGTGCAGGTTGAACGCGGTGGTGAGCAGGAAGCGGTCGCTGACCAGCGCATTGGCAGCATAAAAAGCGGCGTCATCGAGCATCTTGAAATAAAGCGTGCCGTGCGCCGCCCCGGCTGCGTGGAACGCATCGGGCGCGACCACGAAGTCGATCGCGCTGCGGCCCGCCGCGGGAAGCGCGAGGCGCGATTCGAACAAGCGATTGATCGGCGCCGAATCGTAAAGCGATTCGAGGCTGCGCAAATGCGCGTCGAGCCCGGTCGACGGAGCGGGTTCGCTGCCCTCAGGCGGCATCGCGCTCATCCGCCCCGACGAGCACTGCGGCGAGCGCATCGCGGGTCCGCGCCCCCCGCAATTTCTCGACCGTCGGCGCGTGGCGCACCAGGCGGCTGACGGCGGCCAGCGCCTTCAAATGTTCAGCCCCGGCATTGGGCGGCGACAGCAACAGGAACACCAGGTCGACCTTGGCCCCGTCGATTGCCTTGTAATCGACCGGAGCCGCGAGCCGCGCGACCAGCGCGTAAACGCGGTCGAGCCCGTCGGGCTTGCCGTGCGGTATCGCGACTCCGCCGCCGAACCCGGTCGAGCCGAGCCGTTCACGCTCGGCCACCGAGGCGGCAATCGCCGAGGGATCGAGCGACAGCCGCACGGCGGCGATCTGCGCCAGCTGGTTGAGCAACCGGCGTTTGTTGCCCGCGGTGAGATCGACGCGAATCGCTTCGAAATCGAGGAATTGCGACAGGATCATCGTGATGCTTTTCGATACGGGCGCGGACGCGCGATAAGGTCGGTGGCGGCAGTGGTTAGTCGACAACGGACCGACTTGTCACTTGGCGCTCGGCTCAACCCAGCCGATTGTGCCGTCGTCACGGCGATAGACCATGTTGAATGCCCCGGTTCCGCTGTTGCGGAACATCAACGCATTGGTGTTGCGCAAGTCGAGCATCATCACCGCGTCGGACACGCTGGTGTCGGGGATATCGACCCGCGTTTCAGCGATGATTGCGGGCGAATCGGGAATCGCTGCCTCGGCATCGGCCGGCCCCGCGAACACCGTATACGCCGCATTGTCGTCGACCTTGGCCTCGCCTGCGCCGCGCCGTTCGCGCAATCGGCCGACGTAACGCTTCAACTGGCGCTCGATCTTGGTCGCGGCGCCGTCGAACGCGATATGGGCGTCTTCGGCGCGATTCGACGCCTTGAGCACCATGCCCTGCGCCACCGGCGCAACGATGTCGCAGGTGAAATTGTCGTAGGGCCCGCGCCCGAAGGTCACGTTGGCGGCGACTGCGCGGCTGAAATATTTGTCCGCCATGCCGTGCATCCGGTCGGAGACATGGGTGCGCAGCGCTTCGCCGGTTTCGACCTGATGGCCCGCGACCCTGATGTCCATGATGATTGTCCTTTCAATTGACGCAACGCTCTATCGCGAATGCGTCAGGCAGCGCCGCGTTCCGAGGTGGAAGCGATAAACCGCCGCCACAAGGGGTTGGCGATCTTCGCCACAAACTGGGCGTGACGCGCAAGCTCACTCGCCGAGGCGTGGTGCGGCCGCGGCGCCCGCAGTGGCCGGACGATCGCTGCAGCACTCGCGACGCTCGCCGAACTGGCGGGCGTTTCGACGCCGAGGCCAAGCCCGATCTGGCGTCCGCCGGTCAGCTCGACATAGACTTGCGCCAGCAATTGCGCATCAAGCAGCGCGCCATGCCGCACTCGCGCGGAGCGATCGACCCCGAACCGGGTGCACAAGGCATCGAGGCTATGCTTGGCGCCAGGATGGCGCGAACGCGCAAGGCCAAGCGTGTCGACCATTCGGGTCAGGCACAGCGGCGCCCGCCCGCAAAAGTTGAGCTCATGGTTGAGGAAGCCGAAATCAAACCCGGCATTGTGCGCGACGAGCGGCGAATCGCCGATGAATTCGAGCAATTCCTCGACCTTGTCGGCGAAATTCGGCTTGTCCGAAAGGAAGGTGTCGGACAGACCGTGGATCGCCTCGGCCTCGCTCGGCAGCAACCGGCCGGGATTGAAATAGCAATGGAAATGGCGCCCGGTTTCGATCCGGCCGATCATTTCGATGCAGCCGATCTCGACCATGCGGTCGCCACCCGCGGGCGACAGGCCCGTGGTCTCGGTGTCAAAAACGATTTCGCGCATCGCCCGCTTAAACACTTGTCGGAAGGCCAAGACAAGCAAGGATCGCATCCACCTGGGCGCGAGTCTCGGCCAGACTACCCGACGTATCGATGACGAAATCGGAACGCGCGCGCTTGTCGGCATCGGGGGTTTGGCGATCGACGATCGAATCGAATTTGGCGGCGGTCATTCCCGGCCGGGCCAGCACGCGCTCGCGTTGCATCCTGGTCGGCGCCGAGACGGTGATGACATGGTCGAAGGTCGATTCGCCGCCGGTTTCAAACAGCAAGGGAATGTCGAACAGCAGCGCATTAGAATTGCCGTGCGCAACGATGAACCGGGTGCGCTCATGATGGACCGCTGGGTGAACGATCGCTTCGAGCGCGGCGAGCTCATCGGGATTGCCGAGCACGCTCGACGCCAACCCTTCACGGTCGACTGCCCCGTCGCGGGTGGTACCGGGAAAGCGCGACTCGATCGCCGGGACCAGCCGCCCGCCCTTGCCCTGGAGCGTGCGCACCTCGGCGTCAGCATCGAACACTGGAATCCCGGTCGCGGCGAACATCGCCGCGCCGGTCGATTTACCCCTCCCGATCGACCCCGTGAGCGCAAGCGTAATCATGGCTTGAGCTTGTGCCACAAATCGGCATCGCGGTCGCGCGGCGGATCGGCGCCGAACATCAGCTTGAAGCTTGCCGCGGCCTGTTCGACGAGCATTTCCAGCCCGGTCACGACGGCCAGCCCGCGGCGCCGTGCCGCGGCGATCAGCGGGGTGTCGGTGGGGCTGGTCACGAGATCGAACACCAGCCCGCCCTCGGGCATCATCGCGAGATCGCAATTGAGGCATTCGAACCCCGCCATGCCGAGCGGGGTGGTGTTGATCAGCGCATCGCTGTCGACCGGGATGGTGAGCGCCGCCGGGGCGAGCGCGAGCCCGAACTGGACCGCAAGCTTGGTCGCCGCGCCAAGGTCGCGCGCCTGGATTCGAACGAGGTCGATGTCGAGCAGCTTGAGCGCGACCAATGCCGCCCGCGCTGCGCCACCATTGCCGAATAAGGTCACACTTCCGACCCGCCGGCCGGCCTTGCGCTCACGGTCGATCAGCGTCGCAATCGCGCCGACGTCGGTGTTGGCGGCGAAGATCTTTCCGTCCCGCGGCAGCAGTAGATTGACTGCGCCGGCGGTGACTGCGCGATCGGTCGCTTCGTCGGCTTGCTCGAGCGCGTCGAGCTTGAGCGGCATGGTGACATTGGTCCCGCGCCACTGCGGATCGGCGCGGACCGAGGCGAGGTATGCGGGCAAGTCGGGGCCGGTAACGAGATGCCGACGGTATTCCGCATCGATGCCCGCTACCTCGAGCCAGAAATTGTGGATGACTGGCGACAAACTATGCGCGATCGGGTCACCGATCACTTCGGCGAAAGCGCGCGCTGGTGACGTCATGACGGCACAATCCCCCTTTGGCGAAGCGCTCCGAGCAGCGGCAGCAGCGGCATTCCAAGGATCGTGAAGTGACTGCCTTCGACGACATTGAACAGGGTCACACCGCGCCCCTCCATTCGGAATACTCCAACGCAATATGAAACCGCAGGCCATTCGGCATCAAGGTAGCTATCGATGAACGACGCCGACAGCGACCGCACCTCAAGCCGCGCGGTGTCGGCGTAGCTCCACTCGACCTTGCCATCGCTGACCAGCGCGACCGCGCTCGACAGCAGCATCGTCCGACCCGAGAAAGCCGCGAGATGCTCGGCTGCCTCGGCCCGATCGCGCGGTTTCGAGAAGCGCGTCCCGTCGACGCTGATCACGCAGTCGCTGCCGACCACAATATCTTTGGGAGCCGCAACGATCGATTTTGCCTTGGCTTCGGCGAGGCGCCGGGCGAGGCTCGCCGCATCGCCGTCGTGGCGCTGCTTGATCGGCTGCTCGTCGAGCCGAGGTGCCTCGATTCGGTAAGCAACCCCGGCCTGGTCAAGCATTTGGGCGCGAATACTGCTCGTCGACGCGAGGATCAAAGCCACGGGAATAACCTTGTGGAAAACGTTGGGGGTTGCCCTAGCCCAAGCACGGGGATGACCCAAAGCGGTGATTCCGTTCGACCATGCGAGAACGCCGTTCGATCATTGATCCACAGGGGAAAACTGTCATCCACAGACTGTGAATCATGGGTATTGCTGCCGCGCGACTCGCGCAACACCGGCGATTCGCGCCCGACTCGCAGGCTGTTGGCAAAATCGGGACGCGCGCCTAAACCCCGCTGCCAACGCCCCTACTAAGACTCCATCCTTTGAATCTATTATCTATAAGAAAGAAGAATAGAGGGTGACCTCTTCGCTGACCGACCGCGTCGCACTCGAAGCTGGCACGACCACGGTCGACCAGCCGTTGCTTGCCGTGCTCAAGGGCGAGCGGCGCGATCCGCCGCCGATGTGGCTGATGCGCCAGGCCGGACGCTATCTGCCCGAATATCGCGCGCTTCGGGCGATCAAGGGCGGGTTCCTCGACATGGCCTACGATCCCGCGGCGGCGAGCGAAATTACCCTTCAGCCGCTCAAGCGCTTTGCCTTCGATGGCGCAATTCTGTTTTCCGACATCTTGATCGTGCCGCACGCGATCGGTCAGGAGCTGACCTTCGTCGCGGGGGAAGGACCGCGGCTTGCGCCACCTCTGTCCAATGCCTCGCTGGAAGGGCTACAACCGGTGCTGGAGCGCCTCGCACCGATCTGGGCAACCGTGGCAAGGGTCAAGGCTCAGCTCGCCCCTGAGACGACGTTTCTGGGCTTTGCCGGGAGCCCATGGACGGTCGCGACCTACATGGTCGCGGGTCAGGGCAGCCGCGAGCAGGCCGAAGCGCGCAGTCTAGCCTATCAGGACCCGGGAAAGTTCGCCGCGATCATCGCGCGGATTGAAGCGATCACGGTCGATTATCTGTCGGGCCAGGTCGATGCCGGGGTCGATGCGGTGCAATTGTTCGACAGCTGGGCGGGAAGCCTCGCCCCGGCCGAATTCGAACGCTGGGTGATCGCGCCGACCGCGCGCATCGTCGAGGCGTTTCGCGCGCGCCATCCTGATACGCCGATCATCGGTTTTCCCAAGGGCGCGGGCGGAAAATTGCGCGCTTATGCCGCCGAAACCGGGGTCGATGCGATCGGGCTCGACGAGACGGTCGATCCCGATTGGGCCAATCGCGAGCTTCCCGCCACGCTGCCCGTGCAGGGCAATCTCGATCCCTTGGCTTTGATCGCCGGCGGCGAGACGCTCGAGCGCGCGGTCAAGCGCATCCTTGACGCTTTCTCCGGCCGGCCCCACATCTTCAATCTCGGGCACGGCATCCAGCAAACGACCCCGATCGCGCACGTCGAGCGGCTGGTCGATTTGGTGAAGGGGGCCGCGTGAATTTCCTCGACGATTATGTCGGCGTGCTTGGCGCGGCCTATCTGTGGGTCAAGGCGGCGCACGTCACCTTCGTGATCTTCTGGATCGCCGGGCTGTTCATCGTCCCGCGTTATTATATCCATCACCAGGCGACGACTCCGGGCAGCGCCGAAGACCGCGCCTGGATCGAGCGCGAGGATCGCGCCCGGACGATCATCCTTATGCCGGCGATGCTGATCAGCTGGACCCTCGGGTTGATGCTCGCGGTCCACCTCGGCGCGTTCGACCAGCCGTGGCTGATGGCCAAGCTGGCGCTGGTCGTCCTGCTGTCGGCCTACCAGGGCTGGATCGTGACCTACGGCCGCAAGCTCGCCGCCGGTCGCCGCGAGCTGGAGGACAAAAAGCTGCGGTTGATGAACGAGGTTCCCGGCATTCTCACCGCGCTGATCGTCGTGCTCGTGATCGTGCGGCCGTTTTGAGCTGATGAGCGGCCTGTTTGGACTGCTCATGCCTTTATGGCTGGCGATCTTGTGGGCCGCGGCTGCCTATCTAGCCATTCTTGGAATATCAGTCCTGTTCATTCCCGCTCGAGCCTATGATTTCCTGGCGGGATTCGCGCAAACGCCCCGCGCCAACATCATCGAGGCCGTGCTTCGCTTCTTGATTGGGCTGGCGTTCGCGGGAGCGGCTCCCCGGCTGTCTTTTCCTGTCGCCATGCTCGGTGTGGGCGCGATGCTGATCGTGACGGCATCGATGCTGGTCATGGCGCCCAATCTTCACCGCCGGTTCGCAGCGCGCGCGGTTCAGGCAATTGCTCCCGCTTTTGCGCTGTTCGGCATCGCATCCATCGGGCTTGCCGCCGCCCTTGCCGCCTTGTTGACCGCGAGCATTTAGCCAGCCTTCCACCCTAATCCGTTGACTTCGCCCGTCTCGCGGACCTAAGCGCACTTCGAGATCGCTGCATTGGCTTCTTCGCCGATGAATCCTTAGCGGTCGCCCCGCGGCGTCCTGCCGTGAGTATTTTTCCCCGCCTCCGTTCGTCAGAGACCTCACATGCATCTTAAAGACCTCAAGAAAAACACCCCTGCCGAATTGGTCGCAATGGCCGAGGAAATGGGCATTGAGGGCGCCTCGACAATGCGCAAGCAGGACCTGATGTTCTCGATTCTCAAGGTGCGCGCCGAGACGGGCGCCGAGATCTGGGGCATGGGGACGATCGAAGTGCTCAACGACGGCTTCGGCTTCCTGCGCAGCCCCGAGGCCAATTATCTCGCCGGCCCCGACGACATTTACGTCGCGCCCAATCTGGTCCGCAAGTTCGGGCTCCGCACCGGCGACACTTGCGAAGGCGAGATCCGCGGCCCCAAGGACGGCGAGCGCTATTTCGCGCTGACCCGCATCACCCAGATCAACTTCGACGAGCCCGACGCGGTCCGCCACCGCGTCAATTTCGACAATTTGACCCCGCTTTATCCCGACAAGAAGCTCACCCTCGACAGCGCCGACCCGACCCAGAAGGACAAGAGCGCGCGGGTGATCGACATCGTCTCGCCGCAGGGCAAGGGACAGCGCGCTTTGATCGTCGCGCCGCCGCGCACCGGCAAGACCGTGCTGCTGCAGAACATCGCCAAGGCGATCACCGACAACCACCCTGAAGTGTTCCTGATCGTGCTGCTGATCGATGAGCGTCCCGAGGAAGTCACCGACATGCAGCGCTCGGTCAAGGGCGAGGTCATTTCCTCGACCTTCGACG
>JAJAYY010000177.1 GCA_026785965.1 Sphingomonas bacterium | reverse complement strand
TCGCGATCACGCGCATGATGTAGCGGAAGCTGGCCGGCTCGCCGCCATTATAGCCGTCGATCATCCCGCAGATCGCGAACCGCGCATTCTGACGGGCAAGCGCGAACGCGGCGTCCAGTTGATCGCCCCCTACGTTGTCGAAATAGACGTCGATGCCCTTTGGCGCCGCCGCGGCGAGCTGCTTGAGCACATTGCCCGCTTTGTAATCGACCACTTGATCGGCGCCGAGCGATTTGACGAAGGCGCATTTATCGGCGCCGCCGGCCGATCCGATCACGGTCATTCCCTTGGCCTTGGCAATCTGCACCACCGCCGATCCGACCGCGCCCGCCGCCGCAGAGACGAATACAATATCGCCTGCCTTGGCGCTCGCGGCTTCGAGCAGCCCGAAATAAGCGGGTCCTCCGGTCACCCCGAGATTGCCGAGAAACGCCTGCGGCTCGACTCCCAAATTGGGCAATTTGTTAAGCGCCGAACCCTGCACCACGGCTTCGTCACGCCACCCCGACATGTGCAGCACCATGTCGCCGGGGGCGAAATTGGGGTCGCGGCTGTCGATCACTTCGCCAACCGCGCCGCCGTCCATCGGGGAGTCGATCTGGAATGGCGGGACGTATGACTTCACGTCGTTCATCCGCCCGCGCATGTACGGATCGACCGACAGCCAGCGGTTGGCAATCCTGACCATGCCATCGTCAAGCGCGGGCAAAACGATTTCCTTCAAAGCGAAATCGTCCATCACCGGCATCCCATCGGGGCGGCGCATCAAATGCCAAGCTCGGGCCATCACTGTCTCTCCTGGTTCGCGTTGCAAATGCGGTACGGACTTTTGAACGCAAGCAAAAGGCCCGGCCATGTGGGGAGCACGACCGGGCCTGGAGTCGCCTCGCCGTCAACGGCGGGGCAGGGTCGGGCTAAATATGCGCCCGAAAAGACTTTGATCGAATATCTGTCCGCGGCAACGATCTGCTCGACGCGCATGTTCCTCTCCTGGCGGCCAAATGAGGGGCAGCAGCGACGGGCTGAAAAAGCTGGCGGGAAGGACGTTGCCAGCATGCGAAAGCGCCGCTATTGGGCCTCTTCCGACGGGTGCGGGGCTGTAGCTCAGATGGGAGAGCGCTGCAATCGCACTGCAGAGGTCAGGAGTTCGATCCTCCTCAGCTCCACCATCACTCGTCGTGACCGCCTCAAGCAGGAATTGCCCGATCGGCCGCTCGGCTTTAGCGTCGCCTGATGTCCAGCACCGACCATGATTCACTTTCCCTTGCCGGGGTCGAACTTGGCGGGACCAAGACGATTGTCGTGCTCAAGCGCGGCGGGGTGATCGCCGAGCGGGTGCGGATCGCCACCACCACTCCCGACCAAACCCTCGGTCAAGTCGCGGCGCAGCTCGCCGCCTGGCGCTTCGACGCGCTCGGCATTGCCGGGTTCGGCCCGCTCGAAATAGATCCTGCGAGCCCGCGCTTCGGTCAACTTCTCGCCACGCCCAAGCCCGGCTGGTCGGGGGCCAACCTGATCGCGCGCCTCGCTGGCAATGGGCCGGTAGCGCTGAGCACCGACGTCATCGCCGCCGCGCTCGCCGAGGCCGAAACCGGCGCCGCGGTCGGGTGCCGCGACCTGTGCTACGTCACCGTCGGCACCGGCATCGGCGTCGGCATTATTGCCGGTGGCGCGCCGCTCACTGGCCGCCTCCATCCCGAGGCGGGGCACATGCGCGTCGCGCGCGTCCCCGCTGACAGCTTCCCCGGCACGTGCGGCTTCCATCACGATTGCCTCGAAGGCCTCGCCTCGGGCCCCGCCATCGGCGCGCGCGCGGGCCGCGCCGGCGCCGCTGTCAGCGACGACGATCCCGCCTGGCGGTTCGTCGTCGATGCCCTCGCGCAAGGCTGCGCCAATCTCCTGCTCACGCTATCAAGCGAGACAATTGTGCTTGGCGGCGGCGTGATCGTTTCGCGCCCGTGGCTGGTCCCCGCGATCGAGGCCCGGATGATTGCTGTGCTCGCCGGCTACCTCCCTGATGTCGGCGCGGGCACGCTGCGCCTCGCCAAGCTCGGGGAGGATGCCGGTCCAATCGGCGCCCTGCTGCTGGCAAGCAACGCGCTCAAGCGCTGACCGCGCCTGTCCGGACCCTGTCGAAGGGCCTGTCCTCAGTCCTGTCGCTTGCGCATTTGGAGCAACTGGATCGCCTCCGCCGCGCTCATCGCGCCGATCGGGTTGTCCGGCACCTCGTCATAATCGGAAAACAGATTGCATCCGCGTTCGATCAGCGCCGCCTCGATCCGTACATAGCCCAGCTTGATCGCCGCGTCCCACGCCTCGGCAAACCCGCGCCAGCGCTTGCGGTGGGCATAAGCCGACGAATGCGCCAGCCCGACTTCGGCGCACGCCGCCTTGACGTTGCACGTCGCCGCCAGCGCGGCCAGGAACCGCGTCTCGACCCGCGCCGTCCATTGCGTCAGCCGCGCCCGCGCAATCTGCGTGCGGCGTCCGTTGGTTCCCTTGACCACCAACTCGGCCCCATCAAGAAACCCCCATCCGGCCGCGGGTTTATTGGTTTCTCCCCTCCCGCAAGCGGGAGGGGCCGGGGGAGGGCCTGTCCGAAACGTGTCCTGAGCCTGTCGAAGCGCCACGCGGCAAGCCGCATCAAACCCCGCATCCTCCTTGCGACGAAGGCAAACCCACGCCCGAGAAACCCTCGCTTGCTCGGCCGACAAGGTAACATTCCCGCTCTCGGAAAGCGCCTTGAGAAACGCGGCACAGCGTGCTGCTGAAATCCTGGCCGACATCTGCCACCCCCTCTCCCGAGCCACCCCGTCTCGAAGGGGCTTACTTATGCCGGAGCGGGGACTGTAGGACAGGCGGAAATGTCAGCACTGCGCGATCTTGCCCGTTCAGGGTGGCGTTCGCTGATCCCAGAGGCCGCCCCGCAGCGACTGGCGCAGCGCCCTTATGACGAGGAGCTGGTCACTTCCGGCGTCGCTTGTGACCACAGCAAGCCCCCCTTCACCCGACCGGTCGTGCCATTCGCTTGCCCTTGGTCCGGCTGGTCAGATGGAACATGCGGCAGCGGTCGCAGCGGTAGGGGTGCAAGGGCACGTCGGCGCGCGCGGCGATGTGGCGCGCATCGTGGGCGGACACGAACCGCGCTTTCTTCGCGCAAATGCTCAGCCGCGTTCGCATGGTTGGAGCCTGTAGCAAAAAAGGCCCCGCATTACTGCGGGGCCTTCGTTGTTTTAGCGTCATTGCGAGGAGCGTAGCGACGCGGCAATCCAACTTAATCCTTCGAAGGAAGGTCTGGATTGCCGCGCTGCGCTCGCAATGACGGTCTGAGTTTAGTCGTCGTCGCGCTTCATGAAGGCGGGGGCGAACTCGGGCGCGGGGCCGTCGTCATTGCCACCTTCACGGCGTGGACCGCGAGCGCCGCGACCTTCGCCGCCGCGACCTTCGCCGCCGCCTCCACGGCCCCGACCTTCACCACTACGCCCACGGTCGCCGCCTTCGCGACGCGGACCACGGTCGCCACGGCCTTCGCCGCGCGGACCACGATCGCCGCCGCCGCCTTCGCGACGCGGGCCACGGGCGCCGCCACCGCCATCACGACGCGGTCCGCGATCACGGTCGCCGCCATCGCGCCGCCGACGGCGGTCCTCTAGCTCGGCGCCAGTTTCCAGGTCGACGACGCGCAACGACAGGCCGCCCTTTCCGCGCGGGGCGACATCG
>JAJAYY010000176.1 GCA_026785965.1 Sphingomonas bacterium | reverse complement strand
CCTGAGCGTCGCTGTCGGGGTGCGAGCGGTCGCGGATGTGCAGCATAAGGTCGGCCAACGCGACCTCCTCAAGCGACGCCCGGAACGCCGCCACCAGCTCGGTCGGGAGCTCGGAGACGAACCCGACCGTGTCGGACAGGATCGCTTTGTCGAATCCCGGCAGTTTGACCTGGCGCATCGTCGGGTCGAGCGTCGCGAACAGCAGGTCCTCGGCCATCACCGAGGCCTGGGTCATGCGGTTGAACAAGGTCGACTTGCCGGCATTGGTGTAACCGACCAGCGCGACCACCGGCCACGGCGCGCGCTGGCGCCGGTCGCGATGAAGCCCGCGCGTGCGCTTGACCTGGTCGAGCTCCTTGCGGATTCGCGCCATGCGATCGCGGATCAGGCGCCGATCGGCCTCGATCTGGGTTTCGCCCGGTCCACCGAGGAAACCGAACCCGCCGCGCTGACGCTCAAGGTGGGTCCAACTGCGCACCAGCCGCCCGGCTTGATAATCGAGATGCGCGAGCTCGACCTGCAGCCGCCCTTCGGCGGTCGCGGCGCGTTCGCCGAAGATTTCAAGGATCAGCCCGGTGCGGTCGATCACCTTGCACTTGGTCAATTGCTCGAGGTTCTTCTGCTGCACCGGGGTGAGGATGGTGTCGACCAGCAGCAAGCCAAGGTCATCCGCTCGGGCAAGATCGGCGATTTCGTCGGCCTGGCCCTTGCCGAACAGGCTTGCGGGGCGAACCGTGCGGACGCGAAAGCTCTTGCGCTCGACGACCTCGATGCCGATCGCCGCGGCGAGCCCGGCGGCTTCTTCGATCCGCGCCTCGATCGAGCGCGACCCGCTGTGCCCGGGGCGGTCGGGGACGACCAGCAACGCGCGCTCGCCGCGCGTGATGCCGCCGTCGTCAAAGCGGTTGAAGACGCTCAGCTATCGTCTCCCTCGGCGCTGCCGAGGTCGAGCGGGGTCGCCGGCTGCATCGTCGACACGGCATGCTTGTAGACCAGTTGCGACTGGCCGCCGCGTTCAAGCAGCAGGACGAACTGGTCATGCGCGGCGACCGCGCCCTGGAGCATCACCCCATTGACCAGAAACACCGTCATCGGTTCCTGCGCGCGCTCGGCCGCGACCAGGAAAATGTCTTGAAGCGCAAGGCGGCGTGCCCCGTCCCCGGGCTCGATCGCGAGCAATGGCGCGGTTTCGGGCATGATCGTCGAGATGGCGTGCTTGTAGACCAGTTGCGACACGCCCTCGCGCCGCAGCAAGAGCGAAAACGCATCGAACCAGGTGATCACGCCCTGAAGCTTGACGCCCTTCATCAGGAACAAAGTCACCGGCGCTTTCGACTTGCGAACGCTATTGAGGAACAGGTCCTGGAGCGATTTCGGCTTGTCAGCCATGATCCATCACTCCTCGCTGTCGCGCTTGTCGCCAAGCCCGAGCGCCTTCAACTTGCGGTGCAACGCTGAGCGTTCCATGCCGATGAACGAGGCGGTGCGCGAGATGTTGCCCGAAAAGCGCCTGATCTGGATTTTGAGATATTCGCGCTCGAAGCTTTCGCGCGCCTCGCGCAACGGCGATCCCATGATTGCCATCGAGGCGCTCGGCACGCTCACCGTTCCCTGGGTATCCATCACCTCCGATGGGAGCAGATCGACCTCGATGCAATCGGCGCGGTCGCCCGGGGTCATGATCAGGGTCCGCTCGATGATGTTGCGCAACTGACGGACGTTGCCCGGCCAGTCGTGCGCCTGGAGTGCCGCCATCGCTTCGGCCGAGACATCGGGAGTCGTCACGCGGCGGTCGGCGGCATAGCGGGCAAGGAAATGATGGACCAGCTCGGGGATGTCCTCGCGCCGCTCGCGCAGCGGCGGGAGCTTCACCGGTACCACGTTGAGCCGGTAATACAGATCCTCGCGGAAGCGCCCGGCGGCGATTTCGTCGGACAGGTTGCGCGACGTCGCCGACAGCACGCGGACGTCGACCTTGACCGGCCGCTGGCCGCCGATCCGGGTGTGGCTCTGGTCGGTCAGCACGCGCAGGATCTTGGCCTGGGTGGTCGGCGGCATGTCGGCGATCTCGTCGAGGAACAAGGTTCCGCCATGCGCCTGCTCGAGCAGGCCGGGGCGCGGCACGCCGTCGATTTCGCTGCCGAACAATTCCTCCTCGACCCGCTCGGGGCTCATCATCGCCGCCGACACGACGATGAACGGGGCGTTGGCGCGCGGGCTCCAATTGTGGATCATCCGCGCAGCGATCTCCTTGCCTACCCCGGCGGGCCCGGTGATCAGCACCCGGCTCCCGGTCGGGGCGACGCGCTTGATCGTCGCGCGCACGGTGTTGATCGCGACCGAACTGCCTGACAATTGGTCGTCGGTGCCGATCTGCTGGCGAAGCGTGGCATTTTCGCGCCGCAAGCGGTCGGTCTCGGTGGCGCGGGCCACCAGATGGAGCAATTTGTCGGCCTTGAACGGCTTTTCGATGAAATCGACCGCGCCCTCGCGGATCGCGGCGACCGCCGTGTCGAGGTTGCCGTGGCCCGAAATCATGATCACTGGCAGCGTCGGGTCGCGGCGTTTGACTTGTTCGAGCAATTGCAGTCCGTCGAGCCGCGACCCCTGGAGCCATACGTCGAGCAGCACCAGGCTTGGGCGGCGATCCTCGATCGCGTCCAGCGCGCTCGTGCTGTCGGCGGCGGTTCGCACCGCATAACCTTCATCCTCCAGCACTCCGGAGACCAATTCGCGAATGTCGGCTTCGTCGTCGACTACCAGCACTTCCAACGCCATCAGCTTGGCTCCTCGTCATAGTCGCCGTCTCGTTCGGAAGCGGGATCCGCCCCCTCCCCGTCCCCGGCTTGCTCGTGCGCCGCGAGGCGCTCGGCATCGAACGCAATCCGAACATGCGTTCCGCCGCCCGTTCGATCAAGAAAGGCAATTTCGCCAAGATGTTCTTCCACGATCTTCTTGACAATTGCGAGGCCTAATCCGGTCCCGCGGACGCGCGTCGTCATATACGGCTCGGTGAGCCGCTCACGGTCCTCGGGCAGCCCGATCCCGGTGTCAGTGATGTCGATCACCAATTGCTCCTCGTCGCGGCGCAAGTGGAGCTCGACGCGGTCTCCGGCGCGCGCTTGCTCGCCCCGGCGCCGCCGCGCCCCGATCGCCGCGCCCGCAGTCTTGTCGATATTGGTCTCCGCCGGGCCGCGCGGG
>JAJAYY010000175.1 GCA_026785965.1 Sphingomonas bacterium | reverse complement strand
CCAGGGCGCAATGTATTTTCCCGGTTCGTCGGTCGAATTTTCAGGCAATTCCAGCATCGACTACGACTGCCTGAAACTGGTGGCGCGGCGAGTGACCTTCATTGGCTCGTCGGACATCAACAATACCTGCCCAAGCGACAGTGGTGTTGGCCAAATCACCGGCAGCCACGTGAGGTTGATCGCATGACCCGCCTGTTCCGACGAATCTTGACGCTTCGTCACGACAAGCGCGGCGCCGCCGCCATCGAGTTGGCGCTGATCGCGCCGATCCTCGCCACCATGGTCGTCGGCGTGGTCGACTTGTCGCGCGGCTATTCGATGAAGCTCCAGCTTGAGCAAGCGGCACAACGCGCGATCGAGAAAGTCATGAACGGGCAAGCCAATACCAGCACCGCGGCCGCACTCAAGACCGAAGCCGCAACCGTGGCCGGCGTCGCCGAAAGCGCGGTGGCGGTTGATTTCTGGCTCGAATGCAATGGCACTCGCGCGGGCGATTACAACACGGTGTGTACGCCCGGGCAGACCTATGCCCGCTTCATGTCGGTCGCCATCACCAAGACCTTCACGCCGATGTTCGCCAAGAAATGGGCCGGGGCGAACACCGACGGCACGTATACAATCGTGGGACGCACTGGAGTTCGTATTCAATGACCCGCAAATTCATCATCTCTAAGTTTTGCAAGGACGAGCGCGGCGTCGCCACGATCGAAATGGCGCTGACGCTGCCGATCCTGCTGACCTTCATCTACGGCATTTTCCAGATCGGCGTGATCCTCGCTGCCAATGCCGGGATGCAGCATGCGCTTGGTGAAGGCGCGCGTTATGCGACGCTGTTTCCGACCCCCTCCAACGAACTGATTGCGGCGCGGATCGAGGCCAAGAAATTCGGCGTTCACGTCGGCACGTGGACCGCCGCGACCGTGGACAATCCGCCGTCGGGAACGACCGGCTATCGCGACCTGTCGATCGGCTATTCGGTGACCCCGAACTTCCTGTTCTTCAATGGACCTGCGATCGCCTGGACCCGCCAGAAGCGCGTCTATCTGTCGACCTAGCGTTTCGCACGGGCAGCGAAAAACGCCGTGATCGCCTGCTTGACCTCATCGGAGGTTAGCCGCTCGCTGAAATGGCCGTTCTCCAACTCCATCCGCTCGATCACCTCGGCGCGGTCGGAGCGGCGCAGCAGCGCTTGCGTGAGGCGCATTGCCTCGGCCGGCTTGGCTAGCAGCGCAGCGATAAGTCCGGCGAGCGCCTGGTCGAGCTGACCTTTGGGCACAGCGTGGCTGGCAAGCCCCATCGCGACCGCTTCCTGCGCCCCGAACGGTTCACCGAGCAAGATATGCCGCGCCGCCGCCCGCCGTCCCGCCAGCCGCGGCATGATCAGCGAACTTGCCGCCTCCGGCACCAGCCCCAAATCGACGAACGGCATGATGAAGCGGCAGCCTTCCTCGGCAATCACGAAATCGCAGTGGAACAGCAAGGTCGTCCCGATCCCGACGGCATTGCCGTGGACCGCGGCGATCAGCGGCACGTCGTTGTTGGCGAGCGCGCGAAGCAGTCGCCACACCGGAATGTCCTCGGTCCCCGGCGCGGGCATGTCCTTGATGAAATCGGCAAGGTCGTTGCCGCCGGTGAAATCCTCGCCCTGGCCCTCGATCGTGATCAGCCGCACCGACTTGTCGCTCGCCGCGCCTTCGATCGCATCGGCGAGCGCGGCGTACATTGCGACGGTGATCGCATTGCGCCGCTCGGGCCGCGCCAGGGTCAGCGACAGCACGGCATCGCGGCGTTCGACCAGGACATGTTCGCTCATCATTTGCCTCGCGCGTTCGAATCGGGTGACCTTTATGCGCCTTGCCGCTATCGCGGAGCAAATCCGCTGAAAGCCGTAGGGACCGAATTGCCATGAAATTCTTCGCCGACACCGCCGACATCGCCGATATCCGTTTGCTCGCCGCCAGCGGGCTGCTCGACGGGGTCACCACCAACCCCTCGCTGATCAAGAAATCGGGCCGCGATTTCGTCGAGACTGTACGCGAAATCGCCGCCATCTGCCCCGGACCGATTTCGGCCGAAGTGGTCGCGCTCGACCATGAAGGGATGCTCAAGGAAGCCGAAGTGCTGCGCAAGATCGCCGACAATATCGCGGTCAAGGTGCCACTGACGCCCGATGGCCTCAAGACCTGCAAGGTGCTGAGCGACGACGGGACGATGGTCAACGTCACCTTGTGCTTCTCGGCCAACCAGGCGCTGCTCGCCGCCAAATCGGGGGCAAGCTTCATCTCGCCGTTCGTCGGGCGCCACGACGATGTCGGTTATCCGGGAATGGAGCTGATCGCCGACATCCGCCTGATCTACGACAATTACGACTTTCCGACCCAGATCCTCGTCGCCAGCGTGCGCAACCCGATCCACGTCCATGACGCGGCCAAGATCGGCGCCGACGTGATCACCGCGCCGCCGGCGATCATCTGGCAGATGTTCAAGCATCCGCTGACCGACAATGGCATCGCCTCCTTCCT
>JAJAYY010000174.1 GCA_026785965.1 Sphingomonas bacterium | reverse complement strand
TCGTGGGGTCTAGGCGGGTAACGGGGGCGCGGCGGGGTACCCGGTCGACGGCCTCAACGCCAGCCAGGGCTGCAAACGCCACTAAGGCAGCCAAGGGCAAGGCGGCGAAAGCCGACGCACCCGAAGCCATCGAAGCATAAGGAAGGGCTGAACCCATGATCCAGATGCAGTCCAACCTTGAGGTTGCCGACAACAGCGGAGCCAAGCGCGTCCAGTGCATCAAGGTGCTCGGCGGGTCGAAGCGTCGCGTCGCCGGCGTCGGCGACATCATCGTCGTGTCGGTCAAGGAAGCCGCGCCGCGCGGCAAGGTCAAGAAGGGCGACGTTCACCGCGCCGTCATCGTCCGCACCGCAAAGGACATTCGTCGTCCCGATGGTTCGGTGATCCGCTTCGACACCAATGCCGCGGTGCTGGTCAACAAGAACGAAGAGCCGATCGGCACCCGTATTTTCGGGCCGGTGGTTCGCGAATTGCGCGCCAGGAAGCATATGAAGATCATCAGCCTCGCGCCGGAGGTGCTGTAACATGTCGGCTGCGAAAATCCGCAAGGGTGACAAGGTCGTGGTCCTGTCGGGCCGCGACAAGGGCAAGACCGGCGAGATCGTCTCGTCGCTGCCCAAGGTCGGCAAGGTTGTCGTGTCGGGCGTGAACATCGCGACCCGCCACAAGAAGGCGAACCAGGCCAATCCGCAAGGCGGGCTCGAGCGCAAGGAAGCGCCGATGCATGTCTCCAAGGTCGCGATCGTCGACCCCAAGGACGGCAAGGCGACCCGCGTTCGGTTCGAGACGTCGAAGGACGGCAAGAAGGTCCGCGTCGCGGCGCGTTCCGGGGAGAAGATCGATGGCTGAGGCCAAGCAAGCAGCCGACGCGGCCTACGTGCCGCGCCTGCGCAAGGATTATGACGAGCGCATCGCCAAGGCGATGGTCGAGAAGTTCGGCTACAAGAATGCTCTTGAAGTGCCGCGTCTCGACAAGATCGTGATCAACATGGGCGTCGGTGAGGCGACCCAGGACAAGAAGAAGGTCGAGCAGGCCGCGGCTGAAATGGAAAAGATTGCGGGCCAGAAGCCGGTCATCACCAAGGCCAAGACCTCGATCGCGCAGTTCAAGCTGCGCGAAGGAATGCCGATCGGCTGCAAGGTCACGCTTCGGCGCGAGCGGATGTTCGAGTTTCTCGACCGTCTCGTGACGATCGCGCTGCCCCGCGTCCGCGACTTTCGTGGGTTGAACCCCAAGTCGTTCGATGGCCGCGGCAATTATGCGATGGGTCTCAAGGAGCAGATCGTGTTCCCCGAGATCAACTATGACCAGATCGACAAGGTCCGGGGCATGGATGTCATCATCACCACGACCGCGAAGACGGATGAGGAAGCGCGCGAATTGCTGCGTCTCTTCAATTTTCCGTTCCCCGCGGAAACCGAGGAAAAGCAGGCCGCTTAAGCGGTGCTGCGTTGGAGGAAGAGAACTTAAGTCATGGCGAAACTGAGTTCCGTAAACAAGAATGAAGCACGCAGGAAACTCGTCGCGAAGACCGCGCCGAAGCTTGCGAAGCTGAAAGCAAAAGCGAACGACACCTCGGTCGATGAGACCGAGCGTCTGATCGCACGGTTGAAGATGGCGGAGCTGCCGCGCAACGGCAACCCGACCCGGATTCGCAACCGCTGCGAGCTGACTGGCCGTGCGCGTGGCTATTATCGCAAGTTCCGCCTGTCGCGGATCATGCTTCGGGAAATGGGCAATAAGGGCCTGATTCCCGGTCTCACCAAGTCGAGCTGGTAAGGGCACGATATGCCGATGACCGATCCGTTGGGTGATATGCTCACCCGCATTCGCAATGGCCAGCAGGCGCGCAAGGATAGTATCCTGACGCCGGCGTCGAAGCTTCGTGCCAATGTGCTCGATGTGCTTCAGCGCGAAGGCTATATCCGCGGCTATGCCGAGGAAGAGCTCGCCGGCCAAAAGGGCCTGCGTATCGAGCTGAAATATTTCGAGGGCCAGCCCGCGATCCAGCATCTGGCCCGCGTGTCGAAGCCGGGCCGCCGGGTCTATTCGGGATCGCGCGAATTGCCGCGCATCCGCAATGGACTGGGCATGTCCATCGTCTCGACGCCGCGCGGCGTGCTTTCGGATGCCGAAGCACGCGAAGCGAATGTCGGCGGCGAAGTGCTGGCGGAGGTGTTCTGATGTCACGAATTGGCAAGAAACCAGTCGCGATGCCGTCGGGCGTCACGGCCAACGTCGAGGGCCAGACCCTCACCGTCAAGGGCCCCAAGGGCAGCTTGTCGATGGCGTTGCTCAACGATCTCGTCACCACCACCATCGATGACGGTTCGATCAGCATCAAGCCGCTCACCGCCTCGCAGCGCGCTCGCGCCGCTTGGGGGATGCAGCGCACCCAGGTGCAGAACCTCGTCACGGGCGTGACCGAAGGCTTCACCAAGGTGCTCGAGATCAATGGCGTCGGCTACCGCGCCAACATCCAGGGCAAGAATCTGAAGCTGCAGCTCGGCTACAGTCACGACGTCAACTACGCCGTTCCCGACGGCATCGACGTCAAGACCCCCGACGCAACCACGATCGAGATCAGCGGGATCGACCGTCAGCAGGTCGGCCAGGTCGCTGCCGAAATTCGCCGCTGGCGTAAGCCTGAGCCGTACAAGGGCAAGGGCATCAAATATCGCGGCGAGTATATCTTCCGCAAAGAAGGCAAGAAGAAGTAAGCCATGGCGAAACTCTCTCTCTTCGACCGCCGCCGGCGTCGTGTCCGTACTGCGCTCAAGGCGCGTGCTTCGGGCAAGCCCCGGCTTTCGGTTCACCGTTCGGGCAAGCACATCTACGCCCAGGTCATCGACGATGCTGCCGGCAAGACGCTGGCTGCGGCCTCGACCCTGGACAAGGATTTGCGCAAGGACACCGGTTCGGCCACGCGCGACGCTGCGGCGAGCGTTGGCAAGACCCTCGCCGAGCGGGCCAAGCTGGCCGGCGTGAGCCGCGTCGTGTTCGACCGCGGCGGCTTCCTTTTCCATGGCCGGGTCAAAGCCCTCGCCGATGCCGCCCGCGAAGGCGGATTGGAGTTGTAAATGGCTGACGAAAACGAAACCCCGCAGGTCGCTGCCGACGCAGCTCCCGCCGAAGCCCCCGTTGCAGCCCCGGCTCCCACCGCGGAAACCGCTGTTCCGGCTGCCGAGGCTCCGGCCCCGGTCGAAGCTGTTGCTCCGGTTGCCGAGGCTCCGGCCCCGGCCGAACCCGCTGCTCCGGTGGCGCAAGCCGCGCCGGTCGAAACCGCTGCTCCGGCGGCGCCCGAGGGTCGCGCTCCGCGCGGACCGCGTGGCGGCCGTGGCGGTGGCGGCGGTGGCCGTGACAATCGCGGCGGCGGCAATCGTGGCCGTCGTGACGACCGCCGTGGCGGCCGCGGCGGCGACGACGACGGCGAAGAGTTGATCGAAAAGCTGGTCCACATCAAT
>JAJAYY010000173.1 GCA_026785965.1 Sphingomonas bacterium | reverse complement strand
TCGCCGGGTCCGCCCCTCCGCATGGCCGCCGCCTGCGCCTGATGATCGTCGACGATTCGATGGTCGCTCGCGCGGTGCTGAGCCGGATGGTGGAGTCCGACGGCGGGTTCGAAATCGTCGCTGTTGCCGGGACCGCCGAGGACGCCATCGAAGCGCTTGGCCAGATCCGCGTCGACGTCATCTTGCTCGATCTTGAAATGCCCGGCGCGGGCGGACTGAAGTCGATCCCCGGAATCCTCAAGGCCGCGCGCGGCGCCCAGGTGCTGATCGTCTCGTCGGTCGCCGAGGAAGGCGCCGAGGAGACTGTTGCCGCGCTCGCGCTCGGTGCGGCCGATACCTTGCCAAAGCCCGGCACTGGCCGCTTCAACGGCCGCTTTTCTGAAATCCTTCTCGCCAAGTTGCGCGCGCTCGGTCCGGCCGAAACCGTACCGCGCTACACGCCAGCCGATCCCGCCTTGCTCGCGCGGGTCGCGGCAGCACCGGCGCGCTCAATGGCGGTCGGGCCGCTCGGGTTGGTCGCGATCGGCGCATCGACCGGCGGGATTCACGCGCTGGCCGCGCTGTTCGAAGCGCTTCCGCCGCAGATCGGGGTACCGATCCTCGTCACCCAGCATCTTCCCGCGCCCTTCATGGCGGTGCTCGCGCGCCAGCTGTCGTCCGCCTCGGGCCGCTCGGCGATGGTCGCCGAAGACGGCATGCGGCTGTCGGCCGACCAGATTGTGATCGCGCCGGGCGATGCCCATCTCAATCTCGATCTCGCCCGCGACCGGCTGATCGTCCGCTTGAGCAAGCAGAAAGTGGCCTCGGGCTGCCTGCCGTCGGTCGATCCGATGCTCGAAACGGCGGGTTCAGTGCTCGGCCCCGCCGCGCTTGGCATCGTGCTCACCGGGATGGGCCGCGACGGAACCGCGGGCGCCGCCCGGCTGGTCGCGGCGGGCGGATCGGTGATCGCCCAGGATGAACAAAGTTCGGCGGTGTGGGGAATGCCGCGTGCGATCGTCGAAGCGGGCCTCGCCTGCGCCGTCCTTCCCCCATTGAAGATCGCGCATCGGATCGCGATCCGTGCCGAGGAGGCCGTGTGCAAGTAAGCGATAGCTCGATCCGTATTCTCGCTGGCTTGCTTGAGGCGCGTACCGGTCAACAATTGACGATGAGCCGCCGCTGGCGGATCGAAACCGCTCTCTCCTCGCTGCTGCGCGAGCGCGCCATTTCGTCGCTCGACGAGCTCATCACGATTCTCGTCATGGGCAAGGAACCGGCGCTGTCGCAGCGCGTGGTCGAGGCGTTGCTCAACAACGAAACCTATTTCTTCCGCGATCGCGTCCCGTTCGACCAGCTCGCCCGCACCGCGCTCCCGGCGCTCGCTGAGCGGCGCAAGGACAGCAAGCGCATCCGCATCTGGTCGGCGGGCTGTTCGACCGGCCAGGAAATTTATTCGCTGGCGATGCTGTTCGCCGAGGATCCGGTGCGCTGGCACGGCTGGACGATCGACCTGCTTGGCAGCGATGTCAGCGAGAGCGCGGTCAATCGTGCGCGCGCCGGCATCTACACCCAGTTCGAAGCGCAGCGCGGGATGGGCGTGACCCAGATGATCCGCTGGTTCGAGGAGCGCGAAGATGGCTGGCGCGCGGTCGAGCCGCTGCGCAAGCACGTCCGCTTCCAGGTCCACAACATTCTCGAAGCTCCGCCGCACCCCGGGGTCGGCCAATTCGACATCGTGCTGTGCCGCAACGTCCTGCTCTATCTCAACGCCGAAAAGAAACGCATGGCGTTCGAGCGGCTGTCGTCGGCGATGGCGCCCGATGGCTGGTTGATGCTCGGCGCTGGCGAGACCGTGATCGGCCAGACCGAGAAGCTCGTCGCCGACCGCGACTGGCGCGGACTTTACTGCCTCAACGGCAGCGGCACCGAGGATCGGCGCACGGCTAGGGCTTGACCCGACTCCGCCCGCCGTGCGCCATGCGCGGATGACCATCACCGACTGCCCATCGCCCAATTTCGACGAGCGAATGCTGCCGGTGTCGATGATCGTGCTGCACTACACCGGAATGCCCGATGCCGATGGCGCGCTTGGCCGATTGCTCAGTCCCGAGGCCAAGGTTTCGGCGCATTACATGGTCAAGGAAGACGGCGAGGTGCTGAGCCTGGTCGACGAAGAGTTCCGCGCCTGGCACGCCGGCAAAAGCTATTGGCGCGGCATCACCGACGTCAATTCGGCCAGTGTCGGGATCGAAATCGTCAATCCCGGCCATGAATTCGGCTATCGCCCGTTCCCTGACCAACAGATTGCAGCGGTGATCCCGCTCGTCGCCGACATCAAGGCGCGCCACGGCATCGGCCGCGGTAACATCGTCGGCCATTCGGATATTGCCCCGGCGCGCAAGGAGGATCCGGGTGAGCTATTCCCGTGGGAAGCGCTTGCTCGCCGCCGCCTCGCTTTGCCCAGCCCGACCCGCGACCTGATGGACCCCTATTGGACCGACGCCGGCTTCCTCCTCGCGCTCGAGCGCTTCGGTTATGACGTCAGCGACCAGATGAAGGCGGTGATCGCCTTCCAGCGCCGCTTCCGCCCCGACCAGATCGACGGCATCGTCGACGGCGAATGCCGCGCCAAACTCCTCTCGCTGTTGCTCCCCCGCCCGCAATAGGAGAACCGCAGGCAGAACTCGACGGCTCGCGGTCAGCTCAGGGCACCCTGAAGCGTCGCGAAATACCACACCCACATAAGC
>JAJAYY010000172.1 GCA_026785965.1 Sphingomonas bacterium | reverse complement strand
TGGTCACTTGGCGGACGATGACCACGATGATCAGCCCGACGATCGCCCCGACGATCGCCGCGGCGACGGCATTGGCGATCCAGTCGACGACCCCGCTCAGCGGCCCGAACTGGGCCGCGATGGTGTGGGCGATGTCGTGGACGATGCGCGGGAAGCGCTTGACCCCGAGGTCCTCGATCCCGTGGAGCAGGATCCCCCCGCCGACCCACAGCATTGCCGCGGTGCCGATGGTCGACAGCGAGGTGAGCAGCCCGGGGACCGAGCGGACGAGGAAGCGGCCGATCGCCTGCGCAGTGCGGTTCGCCCGCTGCGCCATGTGGAGGCCGATATCGTCGAGTTTGACGATGATCGCGACCACCCCGTAAACGCCGACCGTGACCGCGATCGCGACCAGCGCGCGCGCCGCGGCCTGTTCGCCGAGGCTGAGGTCGCCGAGCTCGTTGAGCGCGATCGCCATGATCTCGGCCGAGAGGATGAAGTCGGTGCGGACCGCGCCCTTGACCTGGCGCGCCTCGAGCTCGACCGGAGTGTCGGCAGCGGCGAGCTCGACATCGGCATGGTGATCGCCGGTGATCACCTCGATGATCTTCTCGGTCGCTTCGAACGCGAGGTAGGAGCCGCCGACCATCAGCAACGGCGTGATCAGGAACGGCGCGAACGCCGACAGCAGGATCGCGCCGGGCAGCAGGAACAGCAATTTGTTGCGCAAGCTGCCGAGCGTGATCTTCCAGATGATCGGCAATTCGCGATCGGGGCTGAGGCCGTGGACATAGCGCGGGGTGACCGCAGTATCGTCGATCACCACGCCGGCCGCCTTGGCCCCGGCCTTGGCGGTGGCGCCGACGACATCGTCGAGGCTGGCCGAGGCGAGCTTGGCGATCATCGCGACATCGTCGAGCAAAGCGATCAATCCGGATGGCATGCGAATCCCCCTATCGTGCCCGGCCTCGTTAGCGCTGCGCCCGGGCGAATGCGAGCGGAGACAGTCAGCTTCGGTCAAGCTGGCGGCGCGCATTGCTTGGGCGTAGACTGATGGGATGAGGCGAAGGATGATCCGCAACGTGCCGAGCGTGCTGATGGGAGTAGCCGCGGCGCTGGCCGTGGCGGCCAGTCCGGTCGCGGCCGGGGCGCCCACCCCGATCGTCCAAACGCCAAGCGAGGCGCTGGCGCAGGATGCAGGCGGCTATGCGCGGCGTTATCGGGTGACCCCCGGCGAAGCGCTCGCCCGGCTGCGCGCGTTGCAGACGAGCGCCGCCTTCACCGACCGGCTGCGGCAGACCTATCGCGAGCGGCTGGTCGGGATCTCGATCGATCATGCGCCGAGCTTGCGGATCGTGGTGCTGCTGACCGGGACCGCGCCAGTGGCCGAGACCAGCATCGCGGTCGAGCAGATGGTGGTGCCGGTGGTGTTCCGCACCGGGGCGAGCGCGACCGGCGACGATGTCATCCGCGCGATGCTCCGGCGCGGCCCCGCGCTGACCGCGCTGCTGCCCAAGGCGCGCGGCATGGGGCTCGACCCGCGCTGCGGCGAATTGGTGATCCTGATCGCCACGGCCGACGCGGCGCGGATCGACCTGGCGGCGATGACCCGAACCGCCGAGGCGCTGACCGGGGTCAAGGTGCGCTTCGACCTTGCCGACCGGCCGAGCGAAAATCTGTCGCTGACCGGCGGCGCGCGGATCGAGGGCGTCGATCCGGCCGATGGCAAGCGCTATGCCTGCACCACCGGCTTTGCGGTCACCGACGGGACGCGCAACGGGATCGCGACTGCGGCGCATTGCCCCGACCAACTGGTGTTCCGCGACCCCGCCGGGACGACGATTCCGCTCGCCTTTGTCGGGCAATGGGGCGCGCGGACGCAGGACGTCCAGGTCAATCTGAGCCCGCTTCCGCCGCAGCCCTTATTCTACGCCGACCGCCGCCAAGGCGCGCTGCGCACGCTAAGCGGAGCGCGGTCGCGGCTGAGCACGCGCGCGGGCGAATGGCTGTGCCATTATGGCGAAAGTTCGGGCTATAGCTGCGCCGAGGTCGAACTGACCAATTTCGCGCCGCCGGGAAGCCTGTGCGGCGGGGCGTGCGCGCCGACCTGGGTGACGGTGCGGACCCACGATTGCCGCAGCGGCGACAGCGGCGGCCCGGTGTTCAGCGGCGACATCGCCTTCGGCATCACCAAGGGCGGCAGCGGCGGGCGCGCGACGCGGTGCAATTTCTATTTCTACATGTCGACCGATTTTCTGCCGGCAGGGTGGCGGTTGTTGCAATAGGGGGGCGGGCGCGTGGCAACGCGGCTTAATGTTAACGCCCGTCCGCATTCGACTCATCGCGAGCATTTGGCCAAAGATATCTAAGCGCCCATATCAATCCTCACGGGCCACCAACCACCACCCGCAAGCGGACATTCGTTGGGCACGCCACGCAACGTCCGCTTTCGACCCAAAGCGGTCATTAGCGCTTCACATCGGATCCCAAGCCGCGCCGTCACTCTGGTCGAACCTCTCAGCGGAGCGGCATCGCTTAACATTGCGTCCGAAAGTTGTATGGACAGTGGCCTGTCTTACGACATTGGGGGACGCCAAATGCCAGCCATCCTGGGCGCTTTGGCGCTCGCTTTTACCGCAGGGGTATTGCGCGGGATCGACCCGGCCCCCGAGCCGTCCGACGGTCCGGTCACGCTTGTGCGGGACCATGCTACAGCGGAGCACTCCACGCTCGCAGCTGGCTTCCATCGCGGTCATTCAATGAGGACCATGC
>JAJAYY010000171.1 GCA_026785965.1 Sphingomonas bacterium | reverse complement strand
TCGGCCAGCGGCGTGGTCTGGTCGATGCGACGACCAACCTGGTTGACGATGCGCTGGGCGATCTGCAGCAGATGCTCTTCATCGCGAAACTGGATCGGGGCAAGGATCAGCTTGCCCTTTTTTTCGATGTAGGTCTGCTCGGGACCATTGACCATGATATCGGTGATTTCCGGGTCGGTGAGCAGCTCCTCGAGCGGCCCAAAGCCCAGCAGTTCGTCGATCAGCACCTTTTCGAGCGCAAACTGTTCGCGGCGGTTGAGGGTGAGCTTGAGTTCGGCAAGCACTTCCAGAATGATCGGGCGGAACTCTTCGGCCAGCTCATCCTTGCCGAGCGTCGCTGCGGCTTCGGGGTCGACGCGTTCGAGCAGGCGCGGGAGCACCTGTTCCTTGATGCGGTGGACCGAGGCCTCGAAGCCTTCGACCTTGCTGCTGCCTTGTTCACCGCTGGCGTTCTGGCGCTGATTGAGGCGATCCATCGCCCCGGCGTTGCCGGCCTGCGCGGTTGTCATCGAGCCTTGGTCGAACGTCGCTTGTTCCTCGCCGGGCAAGCCGTCGTCGGCTGGCGGGAATTGATCGCCGCCGCCCGAGTTGCCGCTGCCGCCCTTCATTGGACGAGCGCCGCCGAAGCTGCCTCGCTGCCCCGCGCCCCTGCCCAGTCCATTGCGCTTGCCGAATGCGTTCATGATGACTCAGCCGTCCAATCAATTGACCAATCGAAAGTGGTGAATAGCGGTCAAACTTTTAGAAAACGCTAATTGGCGGGAACGGGCGCGCGAACGATGCGCGACCAGATAATAATCTGGGATAATTTATTCGGTGTTGGTGATTTTGGCCACGGGACCGGACGATAGTGGGCGCGAAGTTCATTCATGATCAGCGTCTCGGCCGCGGGATTGCGCAATTCGACCTTGGCGATGGTGGTGGTGACCACCGCAGGCCGCTGGGCGAAGATGCGGCGCAGTTCGGCGATCGAATCGACTCCAGTCGCTCCGACCTCCGCATTGGTGGTGAGATGATCGGGGAAGACGAAGGGCGTCACGCGACAGGCGCCGGTCGCGGTGTAAAGCTGGGTATGGCCGGTTGCGACATAGAGGCAGCCGCCGTGCAATTCGCGGCTCGTGACCTCAGCTAGCTGGTTGAAGGTGGCGGCCCGTTTAGCGTGCTTGGCGAAACTGAACAGGTGTCCGAAGGCAATCGACAGGAAGGTCAGTCCGATCAGCCAGACATAACCGCGGCGGCGGGAATAGACACTCGCCCCGGCAATGCTGAGCGGGACGAGCAACGGAAGCGCATAATGGTCGAAAAAATATGGGACGAACAAATAGCCGACGCTGGCCGCGAAGATCCAGCCGAGCAGCAGGCGCCGGTCAAGCGACAGGGGGGCGCCGGCGCGCGGAAGATAATCCCACAGGCCGATGACGAGGATCGGGGGAAGGAATTTGGCGAGATGCACGATGCCGAGCGAGAGCGACGAGCCTCCGACTGGATTCTTCAGGAAAATCGAAATGAAATTGGCGAAAATGAAGGCCTCGCCGCGACCAGTCATTTGATAGACGCCAAGCGCCGCCGCAGTCGGGGCAAGCGCGATCACGAGCATCGCGAGCGCCATCGCGACCAAACGTGCACTGCCGATGCGCGCGCGGTGGCCGAGGATCAGGAAGGCGAGTCCGAAATAGGCACCCTCGATGAAGGTGACCTGCTTGATCGTCATCGAAAGCCCGCACAGCAGCATGGCGAGCATCGCCTTGCGGACGATGGCGCGGTGATCTTCTGTCTCGGCAGCTTGAAACAGCAACAGCCCGGCGAGGCCCATCAGCAAATTGTAGAACACCGGTGACTGGCCGGTCTGACCGCCAAAGAAGGGCAGGCAGACGAGATAGGCGATGCCCGCCAGCATCCCGCCCCAGCGGGTGGCGAAGCGCTCCGCGATGCGGGCGATGGTTAGCGCGGTGGCGGCGGCAAACAGTCCGGCGATGATGTGCGTGGCAGCGACGCTGTGCGCCCCGCCGAGCGCGGCGATGCCGGCGTAGATCAGGAACAGGCCGACAGGCTTGCGGTCCCAGATATCGACATAAGGCCAATCGCCCTGGAGAATGGCATGACCGGAGAGCAGATAGAATTGATCATCGACATGGGCGACGGGATCACCGAACGGCGCGAGACGGGTGACCACCGCGGCGAGCGCGATGATCAGCCCGACGATCAGCGGCGTCAGCGACGGGCGAAGTTCAAGCGACTTGCGCTCGGTGTGGTCTACTTCCGGGTCCACGTCAGCCAGCCGCTGGCGACGTAATTCCATACCGATCCGACCACGGCCCCAGCTACACCGGCGATCCACCAACCGTGGAATTGGGCGAACACGAGGCTGCCGATCCCGACGTTGGCGACCGCGCCGAGCGAGCATACCAGCCAGAAAGATAATAGGCCGGTAAGCCAGGCGAAGCCTTTGAGCTGGCGATCACGGTAGGTGAAGCGATTGTTGAGCGCGAAATTGAAAGTCATCGCGCCGATCACGGCCCCGGCTTGCGCCGCCCCGAACGCCAAATTGCCGCCATGAAGGAGAAGATAGAGCAGCGTCAGGTGGACCCCGACGCCAAGCACGCCGATCGCCCCGAACTGGATCAGCTTGACCGGGATGTAGCGACCGATGGTCTTGTCGAGCAGCAACTCTAGATATTCGAGCGCAACCATCTGATCGAGCTTGCTCGCTCCCGACTGACGCGTGCCAAAGGTGTAGCCAACCTCGGCCACGCTGAGCGGGCGTGGGTGCGATGCGACCAGATCAAGCAGGATCTTGTAGCCAACGTTCGACAGCGCCGGGGCGGCCTCCAGCAGGACCGAACGGCGGACCGCGAAGAAGCCGCTCATCGGATCGGTGAGGCGGGTTTTCATGATCGGCGCCGCGAGCGCGGTGGCGAAGCGGCTGATCTTGCGGCGGCTCTCGGCCCATTCGCCGCACGATCCGCCCTGGCAATAACGCGTGCCGATGGCGAGCTCGCGGCCGTCGACGGCGATCGCGTTATAAAGCGCGGGCAGGATGGTCTCGTCATGCTGGAGATCGGCATCAATCACTGCGATGACTGGCGTCGTTGAAGCGAGCGCGCCTTCGACGACCGCCGAAGCCAGCCCGCGGCGGCCAATGCGGCGGATCAGGCGCACGCGACGGTCGGCCTGGGCGATCTCGGTTACCAGCTCGGCGGTGCCGTCGGTTGAGCCATCGTCGACGAAGATCACTTCCCAGCCAAGATCGACCAGCACCAGCGTCAACCGCTCAAGCAAAGGCTCGATATTGCCGACTTCATTGAGCGTCGGAATGACAATGCTCAATGCCAACGGCGCATCGCTAAGGGCGCCGTTCGCGGCAAGTTGTTGCTGGAGCACGGTTTTAAATCTCCCCGGGGCGGGTATTAGAGATCACATCAACATCATCAAGGTAAAAAGCGCGTTAAGCGTGCGACGAAGCGAAGTGTTGCCGCGGTGCGATGCAACGCTGACTGCTGAGGTGGGGCAGCTGCTAGATTAACCCTCGACACTTTCTGCGAGGATCGCGAGACCGGCGTCGCTGACTTCGGCGAAGCCGCCGGTGACGCGGATCGATTCGGGCGCCGCGCCGGCGGTGCGGTAAATCCTGACCTCGGCGTCCTTGAGCGTGGTCATCACCGGTGCGTGGCCGGCCATGACGCCAAAGTCACCCTCGACGCCGGGAACGACCACCATGTGGACGTCCTCCGAGCGGACCAATTTCTCAGGAGTGACGAGTTCGAAGTGAAGGTCGGCCATCGATCAGGCGTCCTGCGCCATTTTCTCGGCCTTGGCGACGGCTTCGTCGATCCCGCCGACCATGTAGAAAGCGCTCTCGGGCAGGTGGTCATATTCGCCTTCTACGACCGCCTTGAAGCTGTGCACGGTGTCTTCGACCTGGACGAACTTGCCGGGGATGCCGGTGAACACTTCGGCGACATGGAACGGCTGGCTGAGGAAGCGCTGGATCTTGCGCGCCCGGCTGACCGTGAGCTTATCTTCTTCCGACAGCTCGTCCATCCCGAGGATGGCGATGATGTCCTGCAGCGATTTATACTTCTGCAGTGTCTCCTGAACCGCGCGGGCCGTGTCGTAATGCTCCTGCCCAACGACGGCGACGGTCAGCACGCGGCTGGTCGAATCGAGCGGATCGACCGCCGGATAAATGCCGAGTTCGGAGATCGCCCGGTTGAGCGTCGTGGTTGCGTCCAAGTGGGCGAATGAAGCGGCCGGGGCCGGATCGGTCAAATCGTCGGCGGGAACGTAAATCGCCTGGACCGAGGTGATCGAGCCCTTGTTTGTCGAGGTAATGCGTTCCTGCAGCTGGCCCATGTCGGTTGCCAGCG
>JAJAYY010000170.1 GCA_026785965.1 Sphingomonas bacterium | reverse complement strand
GCCTTAAACCACTCGGCCACCTCTCCCTCGCAGCCGCCCGGTTATGCGAGCGCGAAGGGCGGCGCAAGGTTTCGCCACCGGACCATCCGAGCGAGCGCGCAATTGTCGCCCATCCGACATAGCTGAACGCGCTGATCCGTTGTGGGACACTTCAATGCAACACATTGGAGGGAAAGGGAAATATTCCACATATATTCGCTTGACGTAACGTCAATTCAGCTGAAGTCTCACAATTCCTTAACAGCCTGTCAACCATGTGATTCGGCGCGGCTTTTCTTTCAAGAAAAGGTTTGGTGCATGGCTCAACGTAATTTGTCGTCCTCGGTTGAGGGCGACCTGCCCGCCGTCAACGATCTCCGCTATCTCGCTCCGACGGACACGAGCACTGCTTATAATGGCAAGGATATCGCGACCCTGTCCGAGGCGGCTGCGAACCTCAATCGCACCGGCGCGATCTGGAAAGTCGGGCCCAACGGCCAAATAACCTACACCTTCCTCGATAAGGATCCGACGGGTCTCTACAACAGCCCGAAATATGCCAATGTGGTCGGTGATTATGTCGAGGGGTTCGCGCCCTTTACCGAAGCCCAGCGCGCTGCGGCGCGCGACTCGCTCCAGCTGTGGGACGATTTGATCGCGCCGTCCTTCGTCGAGAAGAATGGCCGCGGCGCTGCCGACATCAGTTTCATGAACACCGATACCGGCCCGGCCCAGGCTGCGGCCTTCACGCCATTCTACGCCGGTGGCCACGGCAAGGATCAGAAGATCCAGGGCGACATATTCATCAACCAGGACGAAGACAGCAATTTCGACCTTGGCTACGGTGGTTACGGCCAGACCGCGCTGGTCCATGAGACCGGTCACGCGATTGGCTTGTCGCATGTCGGCGACTATAATTTCGGCAATGGCCTGCCGTTCAGCTATGCCAACAACGCCTTCATTTTCCAGGACAGCTATCAATATTCGATCATGTCCTACTTTCACGCCGGCAACACTGGCGCAAAGGGCTTCGTCAATTGGGCGACGGGCGGCTATTATCAGACACCGCAGACGCCAATGGTGCATGACATTGCCGCAGTGCAGGCAATGTACGGTGCGGACCTCACGACGCGCACCGGTAACACGACCTACGGCTTCAACAACACGTCGGGTCGCGATGTATTCGACTTCACAAAAAACAAGAATCCGTTCCTCACGATCTACGATGCCGGTGGCCATGACACGCTCGATATGAGCGGCTTCACCGGGGGTCGGATCGTCCTCGATCTGCGTGACGGTGCATTCAGCACAGGATATAATTATGGGGTGGCATCAGAGATCAACGTCGCCATCGGTTATCCCGCGAATGCGTTGAGCCAGACTTTCTGGAATGCGGTTTACGATGGTCGCACGAGCAACCCCGCTTTCCTCACCGAGAATATCGGCATCGCCTACGGAACGATCATCGAGGACGGCAAGACTGGCGCGGGCAACGACTCGCTGCTCGGCAATGCCGTTGCCAACCGGCTCGATGCCGGCGCGGGCAACGACGTAATCAACGGCGCTGGCGGAAACGACACGCTGATCGGTGGAACGGGCGCTGATCGGTTCGTGTTCGGCGATGTTGGCGGCGTCGACAAGATACTCGATTTCGCCACCGGCTCCGACAAGATCGACCTGAGTTTGTTCGATCCGAGCGCTGCCGCTGGCGATCAGGCGATGGTGTTCATCGGCAGTGGCGCTTTCACCAGCGTCGCCGGTCAGGTCCACACCTACACCACAGCGGGCGTCAACTACCTCTCGGGCGACGTCAACGGTGATGGCTTGGCCGACTTCACCATCGACCTTGGGACGGCAACGGTCATTTCGACCGACATCCTGCTCTAGTCGTTGCGATATCGAAGGGGCGCTTCCTGAAACGGGAGCGCCCCGTTCTTTTTGTCGCTTGCACTTGCTGCCTTTTGCGGGGCAGGTCAGCGCAAGCCGCTGAAGCAGGCGATAGCGAATGGAGCGCTTATGATCCCCGACTGGATCCGGTCGAGCATCACGATCAGGGCCGCGCTGGCCGGGGCGCGGCGTCATTTCGTCTATGCCGCCTGGTTCAGCGCCGCGCTCAACCTGCTGTTCATCGCACCGATGCTGTACATGTTGCAGGTCTACGACCGCGTCGTGCCGACCCAGGGCAAGACCACTTTGCTGTTCCTGACGTTGGTGCTGGTGCTCGCGCTGGCGACGCTGGCCGCGCTCGATGCGATCCGCTCGCGCTTGCTGGTGCGCGCCTCGGCACGGCTTGATCAATTGCTCGCCGGGCCGATCATGCGCGCGACCTTGTTGATGCCCGACAGCTCGCAGCGCGTTGCCCGCCAGGCGGTGCGCGAATTCGACGTCTTTCGCCAGGCGCTGACCGGCCCCGCGATCCTCGGCGTGCTCGATGCGCCGTGGGTCCCGGTGTACATCATCATCGCGTTCCTGATCCATCCGTGGATCGGTGTCCTGACGCTCGGCGGTGCGCTGCTGATCATCTTACTCGCGTGGCGCACCGAGCGCGCGACGCGCGTCCCGCTGCAGCAGGCCAACGCTGCTGCCGGCCGATCCTATGTGTCCTATGATTCGTCGGTCGCTTCATCCGATGTGGTGCGGGCGCTCGGGCTGCGCGAGGCGCTGGTCCGCCGCCATCTCGCCGACCGCGAATCGATGATGGAGCTTCAGACCGACGCCGGGATGACCACCTCGGGGCTCGCCGCCCAGTCGAAATTCGTGCGCTTGCTGCTGCAGTCGCTCGCGCTCGGGCTCGGCGCGTTGCTCGCGATCAGCGGCAAGGTCAGCCCGGGGGCGATTTTCGCGTCGATGTTCATCGTCGGGCGCGCGCTCGCCCCGATCGACCAGCTGGTCGGGGGGTGGCGGACGATCATCCAGGCGCGCGGCGCGATCGCCTTGCTCGACGAACTGTTCGCCGCGACCCCGCCCGATATCGCCAGGACGCAATTGCCTGCCCCGCTCGGAAAGCTCGACGTCGAAGGGCTGGTAGTGCTCGGCCAGGCGCAGAAGCCGATCCTCTACAACATCAATTTTCAAATCGAGCCGGGCGAAGTGGTGGCGATCGTCGGGCCGAGCGGGGCGGGCAAGTCGACCCTCGTCCGCGCGGTCGCCGGCGCGCTCCAGCCGAGCGCCGGGCACATCCGCTTCGACCGCGCCGAGCAGCGCGACTGGGATCCCGAGCAGCTGGCTGAGCATGTCGGCTTCATGCCCCAGGAAACGATCCTCTTCGCGGGCACGATAAAGGACAATATCTCGCGCTTCCTGCGCATGTCGGGCGAGCCCGCGGCGACGATCGACGAAGATACGGTTGCGGCTGCCAGACTGGCTGGGGCGCATGACATGATCCTCCAGTTGGAAGGCGGTTACGACCATCTGCTCGAGCTTGGCGGCAAGGGTCTGTCGGCCGGGCAGGCGCAGCGCATCGCGCTCGCTCGCGCCTTGTTCCGCGGCCCGCGCTACGCAATCCTCGACGAACCCAATGCCAGCCTTGATGCCGAAGGTGACGCCCAGCTCAGCGTCACGCTCGACACGCTCAAGCAGCGCGGCACCACCATCCTGGTCGTCGCGCACCGCTTGAGCGTGCTTCCGGTGGTCGATAAATTGCTCGTGGTGCGCGACGGCCGGGTGGCGCTGTTCGGCCCGCGCGACGAGATCATCCGTCAGTTGCAGCCGCCCCAGGCGCGCGTTGCTGCGGGGAAAAACGCATGAGCCACGGCCTCCCACTTGCCCCATCGAGCGGAAATTTGCCGGGCTTCGTCCGCTCGGAGGAGCTCGAGATCCGCGCCGATCCGACGCGCGATATCCGCCACGGGCTGATCCTCGCCGGCGTCTTTTTCATCGGCCTGATGGGCTGGGCGGCGTTTGCCCCGCTCGATGCCGCGGCGATCGCGCCGGGCCGGCTCGTCGTCTCGGGCCAGCGCCAGACGGTCCAGCACCGCGACGGCGGGGTGATCGCCGACATTGCGGTGCGCGAGGGCGCCAAGGTGCGCCGCGGCGATGTCCTCATTCGCCTGTCGGCCGCCGACGTGCGCGCTCAAGAGCGTGCGCTGGCCGGCCAGACGATCACCTTGCTCGCCCAGCGCGCCCGGCTCCAGGCCGAGCAAGCGGGTCGCGGAGGGATCGCGGCTCCGCCCGAGTTTGCTGCGCTGACCGGGATCGACCGCGACGATGCGATGCGCGCGCTCCGGATCCAGCAAGTCCAGTTGCGCACCCGCTCGGCGGTGTTGTCGGCGCAGCGCGGCGTGCTCGGGCAGCGCAGTGCGCAGGCTTCGAGCCAGGGCAAGGGTTATAGCCGCCAGGTGGTCGCGATCGACGAGCAATTGCGGCTCATAGAGGAGGAACTCTCGAGCCTGCGCACCGTCGCCGACAAGGGCTTCGTGTCGAAGAATCGCGTGCGCGCGCTTGAACGCGCCAAGGCCGATCTGGAGGGTCAGCGCGGGCAGAATTTGGCTACGGTCGCGCAAACCGGCAGCCAGCAAGGCGAGAGCCGGCTGCAGATGCTTGAAGCGCAAAGCACCTATTACGAACGCATCGCGGGCGAGCTGCGCGATGTCGAGAATGCGCTCGCCGAAGCCAAGCCAAGATGGGACGCCGCGCGCGACCAGCTTGCCCGCGCCGAAATCCGCGCTCCGGCCACCGGGACCGTCGTCGGTCTCGCGGTGTTCACACCCGGCGGCGTGATCGCGCCGGGCCAGAAATTGATGGACATCGTCCCCGATCGGATGCCGCTGACGATCGAGGCGCGGGTGTCGCCCGCCGATGCCGACGACGTTCGCGTCGGGCAGCGCGCGTTCGTTCGGTTCGACACGCTCCACGAGCGTACGCTGCCCGCGCTCGACGGCGTTGTGCGCCGGGTTTCGGCCGACAGCTTTACCGATGAGCGCACCGGGGAGACCTATTACACCGCCGAAGTGTCGGTCCCGATCGATGAGCTGGCGCGAATCAACAGCTTGCGCGGCGCCGATACGCTGCGCGCGGGGATCCCGGTTTCAATCGAGATTCCGCTGCGCAAGCGGACCGCGCTGCAATATGCGTTTGAGCCGCTAACCGCCGGGCTGCGCCGGTCGTTCCGCGAGCATTGATCACCCGCGAAGCTGCTCAGCCGAAGAAATGATCCTGATGGAAGCGGGCGTAATCAAGCCCGCCGGTGACTGTCGCCCATTCGCTCGGGCTGGTCACGAATGCCTGGAGGAAATCGGTCCCCTTGAGCTTGTACGACCCGGTCATTTCGATCGCGAAATCGGCGCCTGGAATACCATTAGTATCGCCCACCACCCAGGTCTTGCCGCCTTCGGTAAAGAAGATGACCTTATATCCGCTGAGCGTCGCGACCTGGCTTGCCGAGCCTGCGCGGATCCCGCCGAAGGACCCAGGATAAAGCGCGCTGACATCGATTTTGTCCTCGCCCTGCTTGAAGTCGCCGATCACGTCATGCTCGCCGGTCCGACTGGTGCCGAGTTCGGTCCTCGTGAAAATGAAGATGTCGCGCCCTTCGCCACCGCTCAACTTGTCGGACCCGTCGCCCCCGGCGAGGATGTCGTTGCCCGACGAGCCGCCGAGATCGTCGTTGCCGGTCAGCCCGAACAGCCAGTCGTTGCCGGAGCCGCCATTGATCTTATCGCCGCCGTCGCCGCCCTGGATGACGTCATTGCCATCGCCCGCCGAAAACGACCGGCTGAAATCCCATGACGAGCTGCTCTGGATCGACGCGAGGTTGGGCAGGATGACGTAATCATCGCCGCTTTGCGCATTATATTGCCCGCCGGCGAAGTCGTAGAGTCCCGAGAACACACCGTTGAGGTCGAGCGGCGCGGTAGCGCTGCCGTCATTGCCCGACGTGAATTCGAAGGTGATCAGATTGGGGGTGTAGAGGTCGGCATAAGCGACCTGGCCGACGAATCCCTGGTTCGAATAGGTCAGTTGGTCGCCCGGCATGACAGCGATCGTGAAGGCCTGATAATATTGCCCGTTCTGCTGCGACACCGAGGTCGGGGCACCATTGTCGTAGATGCGCAGCAGATAACCGATGCCGACCTGGCCGGTGGTGATGTTGGTCACGGTCCATTTATAGACTGCCTGAATGGCTTGCCCGGCGCTGGCGCTGCCGAAACTGTTGTCGAGCAATTGCAGCGAAAAATCCTTGGTCTCGCCGAACGCATTCTGCTCGTCGTCGAGGATCGCGTCGTCGTCGACGATTTTGATCGTGGTCGCGCTTGCGCCGGCGGTTCCGGTCGGGGCATAAACATCTCCGCCCAACCAACCCATTGCGGTGTTTGCGTAAGCGACCAACGTATAAGTCGTCATATCATCTTCCCCGGCCCGATCCGTGCGATCCCCGAACGCGCGCCGCCGTGGCGCCGACTGGTCGGGAATAGATCAGCGGGGTGATCGACGAATCGAGCCCAACAGGCTGATCAAGCTAGCAACCGTTGCAAGGCGGGGGGAAGGAGGGCAATTCGCACACGACCAACACCCATCGCAACTCGCGACGCTGCCGCTCAATCATTTTTTGCTTAATGAGTCTAGTAAATTTGCATTAATCTTTGGACACTTAATGGCTTCGGCCTGTGCCGCGCCGGGATTCTCGGTCGCGGGATCAGCCATCTGAGCTTAACCTTATTCGGTCTATCGCGACGTGACGTGCACGCCGCACGATGAACCAGCATGGGCGATCGCGGTTGATCGGCTAAGCCTGGAATAAAGGGAGACGATGATTGATTGAATGGGCCAAGTGGACAGCGATAGTGATGCTCGGATCGTCGGCGACCGCCGCGGTCCAGCAGGATCCGCTGGCGCCGCTGCCCATCCCGGTCGCCATGACCGTAGTCCGGGCAACGACCGGCTTCGACAGCTACAAAGTGCAACTTGCCAACCGCGCCCGCCGCGAAGGTGTCCGGGAGGCCACCCTCGCTGCCAATTTTCCCGGCCTTTCGCTCAACAGCCGCGTGATCGGTCTCGACCGGGCGCAGCCCGGCGCGATCAACAATCCCAACGCCTATCCGCCGTTCGCGCCCTACCGCCGCGAACATGTCTCGGCTTCGCTGATCGCGCGCGGCCAGGCGCGCTATGCCGCCAACGCCGCGCGCCTTGCTTCGATTGAACGCCGCTTCGGAGTCGAGGCATCGGTGCTGATGGCAATTTACGGTCACGAGACCAGTTACGGCAGCATCACCGGCAATTTCGACCTGCTCCCCGCGCTAGCCACGCTCGCTTATGAAGGCCGCCGCCGCGCGCTGTTCGAAGGTGAATTCATCGCCGCCTTGAAGCTGATCGACCGCGGCACGCCGCGCTATCGCCTGAAAGGCAGCTGGGCCGGTGCCACCGGCTACCCGCAATTCATGCCCTCGGCCGTCCTGCGTCTCGCCACCGACGGCGACGGCGACGGCTTCGCCAATATCTGGGGCAGCGAAATGGATGGCCTCGCCTCGATCGCGGCCTATCTTCGCGAAGCCGGGTGGCAGCCCAACGTCCATTGGGGAATCCCGGTGCGCGTTCCCGCAACGCTTAATCGCGCCGCGCTCGCCTCGCGCGTTGTCGCCCCGCGCTGTCCTCCGGTCTACAAACGCCACAGCCAATGGCGATCGTTGCGCGAATGGCGCGCCCTCGGAGTCGCTCCCAACGCCCGCACCAGCGGCATCGGCGAGGACGAGCAATTGAGCCTGATCGAGCCCGATGGCCCGTCGAACACGGCTTACCTGCTCAGCACCAACTACCGCGCGATCCTCGATTACAATTGCTCGAACTTCTACGCGCTGTCGGTAGGCTTGCTGGCGGACGCGATCGTGCGGCGCTGAGGGAGAGCCGTGCCCGCCGCCGACGCCCGCTTATATGCTCGCAAGCGGCGAGCGTCGGCGATAGAAGCGTCGCGACCCTCGCTGACCCGGAGATATCCCACGCCCATGACCCGCGCCTTGTTTCTCGCTTCCGCCGCCGCCGTGACCCTCGCCGCCACCGCAGCGGCCAAGTCGCCGCCGTTCGACACCCCGGCCCCGGTCGCTTTTCTGATCGATCTGTCGTCGGGCGCGGTGCTGCTTGCCAAGGACGCTGACCGCCGCATGCCGCCTGCGTCGATGGCCAAGATGATGACCACTGAGGTCGCGTTCGAGCTGATCGACAAGGGGCAGTTGCCACTCTCTAAAATGTGCACTGTGCGTCCCGAAACCTGGACCAAGTGGCACGGCCCGCAGGCCGGATCGACGATGTTTTTGTCGGTCAACGAACAGGTCAGCGTCGAGAATTTGCTCCACGGCATCGTCACGCTGTCGGGCAATGACGCGTCGGTGGTGCTGGCCGAATGCATCGCCGGAACCGAGCAGGCCTTCGCCGGGCAGATGAACGCGCTCGCCAAGCAGCTTGGCCTGACCAACAGCCAGTTCGGCAATTCGAACGGCTGGCCCGACGAAGGGCGCACCTTCGCCACCGCGCGCGATCTTGCGACGCTGGCGAAAGCCTCGATCGAGCGTCATCCGAAGCTGTACAAGCAATTCTACGGCCAGCCGAGCTTCACCTGGGGCAAGACGCTCGGCTCGGGCGCCGACATCACCCAGGCCAACCGCAACCCGATCCTCGGCAAGGTCTCCGGCGCCGATGGGCTCAAGACCGGCCACCCCGATGAGGCGGGCTATGGCTTCACCGGTTCGGCGGAACAGAATGGCCGCCGCCTGGTGATGGTCGTCGCCGGGCTCGACAGCTTCAATAATCGCATCGTCGAGTCGACCCGGCTGATGGAATGGGGCTTCAATGCGTGGGCCACCAAACCCCTGTTCAAGGCCGGTGCTCAAGTCGGCAAGGCGCAGGTCCAGATGGGCAGCGACAGCGAAGTCGCCTTGCTCGCCCCGCGCGACCTCGCGGTGACCATCCCCGCCGGGCTCGGCGGCGCGACGACCATGAAAATCCGCTACGCCGGCCCGGTCAAGGCCCCGATCGTCAAGGGCCAGCACATCGCCGATCTGATCGTGATGTCGCGCGACACGGGCGAGCAGGTCATGCCGCTGGTTGCTGCCGAAGCAGTCGACGAAGCTGGATTTTTTGGCCGGATGTGGACCGGGCTCAAGAATATGCTCGGGATGGGGTAAGCGCGGCGAATGGCGCGCGGAAAATTCATCAGCCTTGAAGGCGGGGAGGGGGTCGGCAAATCGACCCAGCTCGCCGCGCTCGCTGGCGCGCTTGAAGGGCGCGGGCTTGCGGTGCTCGTCACCCGCGAGCCTGGCGGAAGCCCGGGCGCCGAAGCGATCCGCGCGCTGTTGCTCGAAGGCGACGACACTCGCTGGAGCCCGCGCGCCGAGGCCTTGTTGTTCGCCGCCGCGCGCGCTGACCATATCGACCAGACGATCCGCCCCGCGCTCGACCGCGGCCTGTGGGTGCTGAGCGACCGCTTTCTCGATTCGTCGCTCGCTTATCAGGGGGAAGCCGGCGGGCTCGGGATCGAGGCGGTGCGCGACCTCCACCGCTTCGGCAGCCTCGACTTCCTTCCTGACCGCACCCTCGTGCTCAACCTCGACGAAGCCGAGGGCGCGGCCCGCGCGCGCAATCGCGACGGCAGCTCGGGCGACCGCATCGGTTCGCGCCCGCCATCTTATCACGCTGCGGTCGATGCCGGGTTTCGTAACATGGCCAAGCAGGATCCCGAGCGGATCAAGCTGATCGACGCCAGTGGCTCGGCCGCGACCGTCACCGCGCGGCTGCTCTACGCGCTTGGCGACCTGCTGCCATGATTGGCGGCCACGATCGCGCGGCCGGGCAATTCGCTGCGGCGTGGGCGACCCGCCGCCTTCACCACGCCTGGCTGCTCGCCGGGCCGCGCGGGGTGGGCAAGGCGACCTTTGCCCATGCCGCCGCCAGGCGCGTGCTCGCTGACGCCGCCGGTCCGGTTACGCCGGCGGGCCTCGATATCCCCGACGATCACCCGATCGCACATCTGCTCGCCGCCGGCAGCCACCCCGATTTTCGACTGCTTGAGCGGCTTGAAAAACCCACCGGAGGACTCGCACGCAACATCAATGTCGAACAAGTGCGCGGCCTCGGCGAATTGCTTGGCGTGACGCCGTCACTGTCGCCGTGGCGCGCGATCGTGATCGATTGCGCCGACGATCTTGAACCAAGCGGTGCCAATGCCTTGCTCAAGATGCTTGAGGAGCCGCCCGCCAACACCATCTTCTTCCTCGTCACCCACGCCCCCGGGCGCTTGCTCCCGACGATCCGCTCGCGCTGCCGCCGCCTGGACTTCGATCCGCTCACCGATGACGCCATGACGTCACTGCTCAACCGTTTGATTCCGGGTAAGAATATTGCCGAGCTGGTGCGCTTGGCGAACTGCTCGCCGGGCCGCGCGCTCGAGGCCGCGTCGCTCGATCTGGCGCCGCTCGAGGCCGCGGTGCGGGCGATCCTCGCCGATGGCGATGGCGACAATGCGCTGCGCTCGAAGCTTGCCGCCGGCGTGTCGGGCAAAGCCAATGCAGAGCGCTACGCGGCGTTCCTGCCGCTGATCCCGGCGATGATCGCACGCGACGCGCGCACCGCCGAAGAACCGCGCCGATCGCGAGCGCTCGATGCCTACGCTTTGGCGCGGGAAGCCGTCGCGCTCGCCCCGCGGGTGTCGCTTGATCCGGCGGCAACGATGTTCGAGCTCGGCGGCATCCTCGCGTCGATCGCTTCCTTGAAGCGCTAGGGTAGGGCGGCTAGGGCGCTGGCATGGCCGAACCCTATTATATCACCACCGCGATTTCCTACCCCAATGGCGACCCGCATATTGGCCACGCCTATGAAGCGATCGCCGCCGACGTCATGGCCCGCTTCCGCCGTGCCCAGGGCCGCGACGTCCGGTTCCAGACCGGGACCGATGAGCATGGCTTGAAAATGGCCCAGGCAGCGCGCACTGCAAACCTGTCACCGGCCGATCTCGCCGCGAAAATGTCTTATAAGTTCAAGCTCATGTGCGATACACTTGATATAAGCTATGACCGTTTCATCCGCACCACCGACGCCGATCATACCAGCGCCTCGCAAGCGATCTGGAAAGCGATGGCAGACAAGGACGACCTTTACCTCGACCGCTACGAAGGGTGGTATTCGGTCCGCGACGAAGCCTTTTACGACGCCGACGAAGTGACCGACGGCGAAGGCGGCGCGAAGCTCTCCCCACAGGGAACGCCGGTCGAATGGACCGCCGAGGAAAGCTGGTTCTTTCGCCTGTCCAACTATCAACAGCCGTTGCTCGACCATATCGCGGCCAATCCCGACTTCATCCAGCCCGTCAGCCGCCGCAACGAAGTGCTGCGCTTCGTCGAGGGTGGCCTGAAGGACCTCAGCATCTCGCGCACCAGCTTTGATTGGTGAATCCCGGTCCCCGGCAGACCCAATCATGTGATGTACGTGTGGCTCGACGCGCTGACCAATTACCTCACCGGGGTCGGCTATCCCGGCGGCGGCGAGCTGTTCGACCGTTACTGGCCCGCCGATTGCCATTTGATCGGCAAGGACGTGGTGCGCTTCCACGCGGTCTATTGGCCGGCGTTTCTGATGTCGGCCGACCTCGCGCTCCCCAAGCTGGTCTACGGCCACGGCCATTTGCTCGCGCGGGGCGAAAAGATGTCGAAAAGCGTCGGCAATGTGGTCGACCCGCTGGCGATGGCTCAAACCTATGGCGTCGATGGCCTGCGCTATTTCCTGATGCGCGAAGTCAGCTTCGGCCAGGACGGCAGCGTCAGCGAGGAAGCGCTGGTCACCCGGGTCAACGCCGAGCTCGCCAACAGCTTCGGCAACCTCGCCCAGCGTAGCCTGTCGATGGTCCACAAGAATCTCGCCGGGGTGATCCCCGCAGCGGGCGATGCGCTTGAGGACCTCGCCTTGTTCGCCGCCGTGGAGGATGGCTGCGTCGGGCTCGCCACCGAGTTCGATCGCTTCGCCTTCGCCGCCGGAATCGAAGCGTGGATGGGGGCGGTGTTTGCCTGCAATGCCTATGTCGACACGATGGCCCCGTGGGGATTGAAAAAGACCGACTCGGCGCGGATGGCGGCGGTGCTCGGGACGATCGTCGCCGCAGTGCGCACGCTTGCCTTGGCGATTGCGCCGGTCGTGCCAGGCGCCGCCGCTCGCCTGATCGCCGTGATCGATAGCGGCCAGGATGGCGCGCCAATCGCGCCGCCGACCCCGGCCTTCCCGCGGCTCGAGCTGGCGGAGCAGAGCGCGTGACGCTGATCGATAGCCATTGCCACTTGGTCTATGACGGCCTCGCCGAGCGCCAAAGCGAAGTCCTTGCTGCCGCGCGCGCACGCGGCGTGGCGGGATTCCTCAACATCTCGACCCGCCAGTCGGAATGGGACGCGGTGATCGCGGTGGCAGAGCGCGAGCCCGATGTGTGGGCCAGCGTCGGGGTTCACCCGCACGAAGCCGATGCCCATCCCGACCTTGGCGCCGCGGTGCTGGGCGAAGCTGCGCAGCACCCCCGGGTGATCGCGATCGGCGAATGCGGGCTCGATTATTATTACGACAAGTCCGACCGCGCTGCGCAGCGTGAGCGCTTCGCTGCGCACATCGAGGCGGCGCGCCAGACCGGACTGCCGCTGGTCGTCCACACCCGCGATGCCG
>JAJAYY010000169.1 GCA_026785965.1 Sphingomonas bacterium | reverse complement strand
TCCCCCGTCACCGCGTTCCACTTCAGCCGGCCCTGCGCGTCGAGCGCGGGGGCACCGCCGGCCCAGCGCAGCCGCCGTGCGTCGCCGCGGCGGGCGAGCGCGGCGATTGCCTCGGGCTGGGCGCGCAGAGCATCGGCGCGATCGAGCCCGGGGCCGGCGAAAAACGGGTCAGGCGGCACGTATCTGCCGTTCGGCAAGCGCGGCTTCAGCGGCGCGGCGATAAAGCGTTGGCAGCCCGGCATCGGATAAGCGGTCGAGCGGTTGCCACCAGCCCTCACCCGGCGGCGGACTGGCGCGCGAGGCGAGGTGAAGGTCGAGCGTGAAATGCGTGAAGCCATGCGCCACCACTGCGAAGCCCGGGGTCAATGGCGGTTGGTCGCACCAGTCCGGCCCGGGAAGCGCTGCCATTGCGCCGAGCAGCCCGCGCTCGGGACGGCGCACCAGCCACACTGCGCCGTCGCGCTCGATCCACCACGCGATTCCGTGGCGGTGCGGCCGCGCGCGCTTTTCCTTGGGGGCCGGAAATGACTCGGGATGGCCGCTGGCCAAGGCGCCGCAATCCGTGGCCAGCGGGCACGCCCGGCAATCGGGGTTGCGCGGGCGGCAGATGGTCGCGCCCAGATCCATCATCGCCTGGGCAAAATCGCCCGGGCGCTCGGCTGGAGTGAGCGCCGTCGCGAGCGCGCGAATCTCGCTTCTCGCTTCGGCAATCGGTGCGGCGATGGCGTAAAGCCGGGCGACGACTCGTTCGACATTGGTGTCGACCACCGTCGCTTGCTCGCGAAACGCGATCGCGGCGATCGCGGCGGCGGTGTAGGCGCCGATCCCGGGCAGTGTGCGCAGTTCGGCCTCGCTGCTCGGAAAGCCGCCCCGCGCAGCGACTTGCGCGGCGCAGGCGATCAGGTTGCGGGCCCGCGCATAATAGCCCAGCCCGGCCCATTCGCTCAACACGTCTTCGGGTGGCGCGCTGGCGAGCGCCTCGATCGTCGGCCACCGCGCGATGAAGCGGCGGAAGCGCGGAATGACCGTCGTCACCGTGGTCTGCTGAAGCATCACCTCTGACAACCACACGCGATACGGCTCAGGGCTCGCGGATCGCCACGGCAGCTTGCGCTGGTGCTGGTCATAGTGATCGAGAAGCCGCTTTGCGGCACTGGCGGGCATCGGCCTGCTATGGCATGGTCGTTGGCGATGGCGAAGTCCCCGCGTTCACAATCGGTCAGCGAAGCCCCGCGCCGCGGCCATGCCCGCGCGGCTGGCGACCTGGTCAGCGATATCGCCGGGATGATTTTCAAGCGTTTCGGCTTCGTCCAGGGCGCGGTGGTCAGCCGCTGGGCCGAAATCGTCGGCCAGCGCTACGCCAATGTCTCGACCCCCGAATCGGTGCGCTTCCCGCAGGGCAAAAAATCGGGCGGAACGCTGACCCTGACCGTGGTCGGTGCCCATGCGCCGTTGATGCAGCACCTCACCCCCTTGATCATTGAACGGGTCAACCGCTTCTTCGGCTATGCCGCGGTCGACAAGGTGGCGTTTCGCCAAGGCCGCATCGACAGCGTCAAGCGCCCGGTCCGCCCGATTTCGCGCCCAATCTCGCGCGAGCTTGGCGAAGGACTTCGCGAAATCGCCGATCCCGGGCTTCGCGCATGTCTCGAATCGCTCGCTTGTAGCCTTGAATCGTCAACCGGCTCGCCGGCTTTGCCGACCGCGCCCGAACCCCTCATCACGCCCCCACTACGGAGAATCCGTTGACCAACAAGCCTCTTCCCCTGATCGCCCTCGTCGCCGCCGCGGCGCTCGCCGCTACCGCTTGCAACGCCGACAAGGGCGCCACCGGCGCGAACGCCGCCGCCAATAGCGCGGTCGCCGCCACGCCCGTCGCCGCCCCCAACAATGGCGATTGGAGCAGCATCATCAGCCAGACCCCCGAGGGCGGCTTTTTGATGGGCAATCCCAATGCCAAGGTGAAGCTGGTCGAATATGGTTCGCTGACCTGTCCGCATTGCGCCGAATTCGAAAAGCAGGGCAGCAAGGTACTGATCGAAAATTACGTCAAGAAGGGGCTCGTAGCGTTTGAATTCCGCAACTTCGTCCGTGACCCTTACGACATCACCGCCTCGCTGCTCGCACGCTGCGGCGGGGGGGCGAGCTTCTTCGGCCTGACCCGCGCTCTCTACACCGATCAGAAGGACTGGATCGGCAAGATCCAGGCGGCCGACCCGGCGGTGCTTGAAGCGATGCAGAGCCAGTCGCCGCAACAGCAGTTCAAGACCATCGCCGACCTCGCCGGCTTCCCTGCTTACGCGGCGATGCGCGGCGTTCCCAAGGCCAAGTCCGCGGCCTGCCTCGCCGATCCGGCGGCGGCGAGCCAGCTGGTGCAGATGAACAGCGACGCCGTCGCGGCCTACAACATCCCCGGCACGCCAAGCTTCCTCATCAACGGCGAGCTCGTCCCAGATACGGCCAATTGGGAATTGCTTGAACCGAAGCTCAAGGAAGCGCTCGGCGGCTGACGGTGAATCGAGGAAGGCTCGGCCATTGCGCTTTCGCCGGCTGAAACTCAGCGGCTTCAAGAGCTTCGTCGAGTCCGCCGACCTCCATATCGAGCCTGGGCTGACCGGGGTCGTCGGCCCCAACGGCTGCGGCAAGTCCAACTTGCTCGAAGCGATCCGCTGGGTGATGGGCGAGGGGTCGGCCAAGTCGCTTCGCGGCGGCGGGATGGACGATGTCATCTTCGCCGGCACCGCAACCCGCGCGGCGCGCGATTTTGCCGAAGTTTCGCTGCTGATCGAACGCGCTCCCGCCGACGGTGACGACGGCGAGAGCGAGGTCACGCGGCGGATCGAGCGCGGCGCCGGATCGGCCTATCGGATCGATGGCCGCGATGTCCGCGCCAAGGATGTCAGTCTGCTGTTCGCCGACGCCGCGACCGGCGCGCATAGCCCTGCCTTGGTCAGCCAGGGGAGGATTGGCGCGGTCATCGCCGCCAAGCCGACCGAGCGGCGAATGATGCTTGAAGAAGCCGCCGGGATCGCCGGGCTCCACGCCCGGCGCAAGGATGCCGAGCAGAAATTGCGCGCCACCGAAGCCAACCTGACTCGGCTCGACGAATTATTGTCCGATCAGGAAGCGCGCGCCGGCGCGCTCCGGCGCCAGGCCAAGGCGGCCGAACGCTACCGCGCCTTGACCGACAAGCTGCGGCTGGCGGAAGCGCGGCTGGTGTT
>JAJAYY010000168.1 GCA_026785965.1 Sphingomonas bacterium | reverse complement strand
TGAGCACCGCCGCGACCGAGGCGGCTTTCGTAGAGGGTGGCCGTGTCGACGGTGAAGGCGTCGCTGCGCAGCGCGGCGTGGGTGGCGAGGAAGGGGTCGAGCGACCCGCCAGCGCTGCGCCCCCACCGCGCGAGCGTGACGGGGGGGTGGACGGCGCGCCGTTCTGCGGAGCGGCCGACGCCGACGCAAATCCGCGCGATCCTGGCGGCGAGCGCGGCCAGCGGCGCGCGCGGCGCGACCCCCGCCCACAAGGCGCCGCGCTGGTGATGGTCGAAGCGACCGACCCCGGCGATGCGTACCGCGAAGGGCTCGAACCGCAGCCCACCAAGCGCCAGTGCCAGGTCTTCGGCGAGCGGGCGCTCGACCTCGCCGACGAAGCGCAAGGTCAAATGAAGCTGTTCATCATCCTGCCAGCGCAGGCCTGATATTCCTTCCATCGAATCGAGGAGGAGGTCGCGCACGAATTCGGGCGGACGGATGGCGACGAACAGGCGATGCATGGGTTCGTTCTTATCGCGTGTCGGGTTTCCCTTGAAGCTTTGCTCGCAATCACCGATATATCATCAGTGCGAGGGTCCTAACCCCCTCGCGAAGGAGTAGAAATGCAGAACCAGTATGACCCGCGTACGACGACCCGGATCGACCCGGCGATCTCCGTCGGCGTGCCGCGTGCCGCCCGTGACGTCGGGCTGCGCTCGTACATGCTCAGCGTTTACAATTATATGGCGTCGGGAGTGCTGCTGACCGGCATCGTCGCCTTGCTGTTTGCCAATAGCGGGATGGCCGCCCAGGTTATGGCCACGCCGCTTCGCTGGGTGATCATGCTGGCGCCGCTAGCGTTCGTCATGGTGATGAGCTTTGGCATCAACCGTCTGTCGACGGGGACGCTTCAGTTGCTGTTCTGGGCGTTCGCGACCGCAATGGGACTGTCGATGTCGACCATCTTCCTGGTTTATACCGGCACCTCGATCGCGCAGACCTTCTTCGCGGTCTCGGCGGCCTTCATGGGTCTGAGCCTCTACGGCTACACCACCAAGAAGGATCTGTCGGGCTTCGGTACGTTCCTGATCATGGGCGTGGTCGGATTGCTGGTGGCGATGGTCATCAACATCTTCCTGCGCTCGCCGGCGATGCAGATGGCGATCAGCGCGATCGGTGTCCTCCTGTTCGCAGGCCTCACCGCCTATGATACGCAGAAGATCAAGTCGATGTACGCTCATGTCGCTGGCACTGACATGATGGGTAAGACGGTCATCATGGGCGCGCTCAACCTCTATCTCGACTTCATCAACATGTTCACTTTCCTACTGAGCTTCATGGGCGACCGCCGCTAAGGCATCGCGCAGACCCGCTCGAAACGAGGCCCGGCGGGACACCGCCGGGCCTTTTTCTTCGGGCTCAGAAGCCGGGCAAGGTGATCGCGATGTCGAGCCCGTCGTTACGCCAGGCGACGTCGAGTGATCCGCGGTGGGCGGTGAGGTGCGGCGGATCAGCGCGCGAATTCTTCGCGCTCGGTATTGCCGCGCGCGGTGGCCATCACGATCGCGCTGGCAATGGAGCGACTAAGCGAGCGTGCGCCGGAAGAAGGCCAGCGTCCGCCGCCAGGCGAGTTCGGCAGCGGCTTTATCGTAGCGCTCTGCGGACGTGTCATTGTTGAACGCGTGATTGACGCCTGGATAGTCGAGGTAGGTCGCTTTTTTGCCCGCCTGGCGGAGTGCGCTGATCCACGGGAAAGCCGTCGCGGCGACGCGATTGTCGAGGCCGGCGAGATGAAACTTCTTGGGCGCCGCAACGCGCGGCGCTTCGGCCGGATCGGGGGCAGGTCCGTAGAAAACGACCCCGGCGTCGAGCGATTTCCCGGCGCCGACCGCGAGCCGGTTGACGTAACCACCGCCCCAGCAAAAGCCGATCGCTCCAACCTTGCCGTTGCCGCCGGCGCGGTGTTCAAGCAAATCGACCATCGCCACCCCGGCGGCGGTCGCCGCGCCGAGATCGAGCGTGCCGATTGCATCGCGCGCGGCGTCTTCATTGGCAGGGGTCCCGCCCGACGGCGACAGCATGTCTGGCGCGCCCGCATAATGTCAGGCCAGTGCCAAGCGCCGGGCGATGTCCTTGATGTGGGCGTTGAGGCCACGATTTTCATGAATCACGAGCACGGTCGAGCGCGCCCGCCTGGAGCGCGGCTCGGCGATATAGGCCTGGTAGAGCGGCAGCCCGCGAATGCCGAGCAGGCCGGTGGTCATCGTCTTGAGCCGGCGATCGTCGGGAGCAACGATCGCCGCCGCCGCCGGGCTAGCGGCAATGGAGGCAACCAGCGCCGAGGCAGCCGCCGCGCTTCCCGCGATGGCGGTCATCCGCGCCATGAAGTCGCGTCGGTCCATGCCGTCGTGGGTGAAGCGGTCGTAAAGCTCGATCGCTTGCAGCCGCTGGTCTTGCTCCATCATTCGCCCCTTACGCCGTCGCCGCCTGCATTTCGGCGATCAATTTGCCGTCGATCTCCTTGCCGCGCTGATACGCGTCGCGACCGGACACGCGCTCACCATAAGCGAGGAACGGGTCAAGCGATGGGAGGGTGCCGAACTGGGTGCCCCAAAGTACCGTGCTTCCAACATAGACGTCGGCGGCGGTAAAGCGGTCGCCACACACGTAAGGCGTTGCCGAAAGATGATCGGCGAGCGTCTTCACCGCGAGATCGTAATTGCCGTAACCGAACATTCGGCCGCGCTCTTCGCTCGGTTCAAACCCCGCTGCCTTGTTGGTCACGGCTTGCTCGATCGGGCCTGAGGCGAAGAACATCCAGCGGTAATAATCGGCTTTTTCACCATCGCGCGGGCCTAGCCCCGCAGCCGGAAACACATCGGCGAGATAGGCGATGATCGCCGCACATTCGGTGACGATCTTGCCGTCGTGGACGATCGCCGGAACCTTGCCCATCGGATTGACCGCCAAATAAGGTGCGGCCTTCATCGACGAGGCATAATCGAGCAACTGCGTCTCGTACGGCTCGCCAACCTCCTCAAGCATCCAGCGCACGATCTGCCCGCGCGACATCGGGTTGGTGTAAAAGGTCAGTGCTTCGGTCATGGGCCTGTTCCTCAACTTTTCGCGGGCGCTTTCTTGGCTTTCTCGGTTTCGTCCCACCGGCGGAACCGGTCCATGTCGTCCGACTGCCGAAGCAATTTTCCGGCCGGATCGATCGATACGCGGGACGTCGCGCTCGGAAGCGTCACCACCTCGGAACCGCTGGCCATCGCCAAGGTTCGGGGCTGGCCATCGACCAATATCTCGACCGGCATCGGGAAGCGCAGGCCTCCGGGCGTCCGCCACGCGAGCTTGTACGATAGACCGGTTCGCTGCTCGACCAGCCGCGGGAGTTGGGCGCGCTTCAAATAGACGTCGAAAAACCAGTTGAGATCGCGCCCCGATTCCTGATTGACGATGGCGATGAATTCGCTGGTCGTTCCGAAGCGCGGGACGAAATTGCCGGGGGCCGGATCGGGCCGGCCATAAACGAGCCGCCGCACCGAACGGAAGAACGCCTCGTCCCCGATCACCCCGCGCAACGTGTGCAGCGTCCAGGCACCCTTGTTGTAGATGTCGAGCCCGGGGCCTGTCGCCTTGTCATAGACTTCATGCTCGAGCCGGTGCTTCCCCGACACGACCGGGAACTTGTTCATGATCGTCCCGCGGATCTTCCACATCCACGCATCGTAGGCCATCCGCCCCGATCGCTGCTCAGCATAGAGGGGCTGGGTATAGGTGCCAAACCCTTCGTGGAGCCACATGTCGTCCCAGTCGCGGTTGGTCAGCTGATTGCCGAACCATTCGTGGCTGAATTCGTGGTGGAACAGCCAGTCGAAGCCTTCCGGCGCCTGCTTGTAGGCATTGCCGTAGGCGTTGATCGTCTGATGCTCCATCCCGAGGTGCGGGGTTTCGACCACGCCGACCTTCTCGCTGGCATAGGGATAAGGGCCGATCACCCGTTCGAAGAATTCGAGCGTTGGGCCGAATTCGGCGAACAGCGCCTTGGCCTGCTTTTCCTCGCCGGGGAGATACCAATAGTTCATCGCGATGCGATTGCCGAAGCGGCTCGGATAGACTGCGCTGAGTTGCTTGTAAGGCGCGACATTGAGCGCGATCGCATAATTGTTCGGGCGCACCGCGTGCCAATTATAGGTTGGGCGGCCGTCGGATGCCGTGGTCACGCTGATCAACCGTCCATTGGACGGAGCGGCAAGGCCCTTGGGGACGGTGATGTGAAGGTCGACGCTGCCGATTTCGACCAGGCTATTGTCGAAGCACGGCCAGAACAGGTCGCAGCCCTCGCCCTGAACGGCGGTCGCGACCCACGGCTGTCCGTCGGGAGTCTTGCTCCACACGAAGCCGCCGTCCCACGGCGCCTTGACCGCGACATGCGGCTTGCCGGCGTAAGCGACCGTCAGCACCAGCGTCTCGCCGACCGTCGCGGTGCGACCAAGCTCGACCGTCACGCGGCCTTCGGGGTTTGACCACTTGCTCTTGTCGAGCGCCTGCTGACCAACCGAGACCGCCGAAATCGGCAAGTTGCGATCGAGATCGAACTGGATGCGATCGATCGGCTTGAGCACCTTGAAACTGAGCTTGGACAGGCCCGCGATCGATTTGCGCGCGGGGTTCACGTCGAAGGACAGATCGGCATGGACAAAGTCGACCGACTGTTGTTCGGCGGTCAAAGGCGCCCCGGTGCCGCGCGTATAAGCGGTCAGGTCGTCGGGCTCTGTGCCGCGCGTGAGGAACCAGACCGCGGCGCCGACGACGAGCAACGTCAGCACGACATAGATCAGGCTGCGCCTGAATGGCGGACGGGCCGGCTGGGCGCGCTCAGCCACGATCGTCATTCCGCAATTTGATCCGAGTCATCCATCGCTCCTTCGCCGCTCAAGCCGCATTTCATGCGACGCGGCGGCGAAGAAGGGAAGGGGTCAGTCGGCCTTGGGTGCGGCGGCCTTTTCCTTGCCCTTGGCCTTGGCCGCGCCTTTTTCGCGCGGTGCCTTGGGCGGCGCCGGGGTGATTTCGAACGCCGGGGCATTGTCCTTGATCCGGACCTTGACCTCGCCGCCGTTGACCAGCTTGCCGAACAGCAATTCCTCGGCCAGCGGCTGCTTGATCTTTTCCTGCATCAGGCGGCCCATCGGGCGTGCGCCATTGAGCTTGTCATAGCCCTTGGTGGTGAGCCACTCACGCGCTTCGTCGTCGAGGTCGATGTGCACATTGCGGTCCTGCAACTGCATTTCGAGGTGGAGGATAAACTTGTCGACCACCCGCGCGACGACCGCCGGGGGAAGGTAAGCGAACGGCACGACCGCATCGAGCCGATTGCGAAACTCGGGCGTGAACATCTTTTTGATCGCGTCTTCCTGGACGTCTTCGCGGCTTGACGCGCCAAACCCGATCCCCTCGCGCGCCATGTCGGCGGCGCCGGCATTGGTGGTCATGATCAGGATCGTGTTGCGGAAATCGACGGTCTTGCCGTGGTGATCGGTGAGCTTCCCATTGTCCATCACCTGGAGGAGGATGTTGAACAGGTCGGGGTGGGCCTTCTCAATCTCGTCGAGCAGCAGCACCGAATGCGGCTGCTGGTCGACCGCATCGGTCAGCAGGCCGCCCTGGTCATAGCCGACATAGCCCGGGGGCGCGCCGATCAGCCGCGAGACGCTGTGGCGTTCCATATATTCGGACCTGTCGAACCGCTGCAGCGGAATGCCCATCACCGAGGCGAGCTGGCGCGCGACTTCGGTCTTGCCG
>JAJAYY010000167.1 GCA_026785965.1 Sphingomonas bacterium | reverse complement strand
CGGTGAAGATCCAGCACACCCAGCCCGGCAAGGGCGGGGCCTATATGCAGGTCGAGCTGAAGAACCTCATCGACGGGCGCAAGAACAATGTCCGCTTCCGCTCGGCCGAAACGGTCGAGCGCGTCCGGCTCGACACCAAGGATTTCCAGTTCCTGTTCGCCGACGGCGACATGCTGACATTCATGGACAAGGACAATTACGAGCAGATCAGCCTGTCGCGGGACATCCTCGGCGATGCCGCCGCTTTCCTCCAGGACGGCATGGACGTGGTCATGGAGCTGTATGACGAGCGCGCGATCTCGGTCCAGCTGCCCGACACGATCGAGGCGCTGATCGTCGAGGCCGACGCGGTGGTGAAGGGGCAGACCGCCTCGTCGTCGTTCAAGCCCGCCTTGCTCGAAAATGGCGTCCGCGTGATGGTCCCGCCGCACATCGGCGCGGGCACGCGGATCGTGGTCGATGTCTATGAACAGACCTATGTGAAGCGGGCGGAGTAAAACAGCCCCTCCCGCTCCGGCGGGAGAGGCTTTGGAGAATAAAATGGTTTCCCATTCCGGCCTGATCACTGTCATGCAGCGCGCCGCGCGCAAGGCCGCGCCGCGCCTGCGCCGCGACTATAATGAGGTCGAGCAGCTCCAGGTGTCGAAAAAGGGCCCCGCCGACTTCGTCTCGATGGCCGACAAGCGCGCCGAGCAGACCTTGATCGAGGAGCTTCGCGCCGCGCGCCCCGACTGGGGCTTCCTGACCGAGGAATCGGGCGAGATCGAAGGCGATCCGGCCAAGCCGCGGTGGATCATCGATCCGCTCGACGGGACCACCAACTTCCTCCACGGCGTGCCCCATTTCGCGATGTCGATCGCGGTCGAGGAGCGCAAATATGACGGCCGTGGCGAGATCACCCACGGACTCGTCTACCAGCCGCTGACCGACGAGAGCTTCTGGGCCGAAAAGGGCCGCGGCGCGTGGCTGTCGGACCGCCGCCTGCGGGTCTCGGCGCGGCGCCATCTCGACGAGGCGCTGATCGGAACCGGCTTTCCCCACCTCGGGCGCGGCAATGTCGCCGACTGGTCGCGGATCTATGGCGCGATTGCCCCCGAAGTGTCGGGCGTCCGGCGGATGGGCGCGGCGAGCCTCGATCTGGCGTGGGTAGCGGCGGGCCGGTTCGACGGTTTCTGGGAAGACGATCTCGACATTTGGGACACCGCGGCGGGCCTCATCCTGGTCAAGGAAGCGGGCGGGTTTGTGAGCGATTATCGCGGGCAGGACCGGATGTTCGAGCGCCGCGAATATCTCGCCGGATCGGGCGAACTTCACTCGCGGCTGCACAAGCTGCTCGCCAACGCGCTGCGCTAGACCTTGGTCGTTTCAGGCCGTTTCGGCCTGACGCGTGAATCAAGGTCTCATGCAAGCGCCGGAAATCGGTCCGATCCCCGCTCCAAATGGTTGCGGGGGGCGGGCCGCTGTCCTAAAGCGCGGCCAGATTTCGCCTACAGGAGTCCTCCTTGGCCAGCGTTGCCGCCGGATATCTGCCGATCCTTCTGTTCGTCGGCATCGCCCTCGCGCTGTCGGGGGCGTTTGTCGTGCTGCCGATGCTGGTTAGCCGACTGACCGGGACGCACCAGCCGAACCCCGAGAAATTGAGCGAATATGAGTGCGGCTTCCCCGCCTTCGAAGACAGCCGCGCGCAATTCGACGTCCGTTTCTACCTCGTCGCGATCCTGTTCATCGTGTTCGACCTTGAAGCCGCCTTCCTGTTCCCGTGGGCGGTGAGCCTGATGGGCACCGGCTGGGCCGGGTGGGGGGCGATGATGATCTTCCTCGTCGAGCTCGGCCTCGGCCTCGCTTATGCGTGGAAGAAGGGAGCGCTCGAATGGGAGTGATGCTCGACCCCGCGGCCAACCCGCACCCGACCGAGGACGAGATTGCGCGCCAAGCCGGGCTCGTCCCGGGCAGTCCCGAGGAAGCCAAATTCCTCGCGATGCGCGCCGAATTCGATGAAAAGGGCTTCCTCGTCGCGAGCCTCGACGACCTCGTCACCTGGGCGCGCACCGGCAGCCTGTGGTGGATGACTTTCGGGCTGGCGTGCTGCGCGGTCGAGATGATCCACGTCAACATGCCGCGCTATGACCTTGAGCGGTTCGGCGTCGCCCCGCGCGCGTCGCCGCGCCAGTCCGACGTGATGATCGTTGCGGGAACCCTGTGCAACAAGATGGCGCCTGCGCTGCGCAAGGTTTACGACCAGATGTCGGAGCCCAAATACGTCATTTCGATGGGCAGCTGCGCCAATGGCGGCGGTTATTATCACTACAGTTACAGCGTCGTGCGCGGCTGCGACCGGATCGTCCCGGTCGACATCTATGTCCCGGGCTGCCCGCCGACCGCAGAAGCCTTGCTCTACGGAATCATGCAGCTCCAGCGCAAAATCCGCCGCATCGGGACGATCAACCGGTGAGCCAGCATCTTCCTTCGATCAAGGATCGGCCTGACTTCGCCGCCACCTGCAAGGCTGCGCTCGGTGCGTCATATGTCGCGCACAAGGACCACGTCGGCGAGCTGACCGTGACCGTCAAGCGCGAGGCGATTGTCGAGGCGGCGCAAATCCTGCGCGACCAGTTCGGCTATCAGCAATTGATGGAAATCGCCGCCGCCGATTATCCCGCGCGGCCCGAGCGGTTCGATGTCAATTACCATTTCTTGTCGCTGACCGAGAACCACCGCATCCGGCTCAAGTTGACGACCGACGAGGCAAGCCCGGTGCCGAGCCTGACCGGGTTGTGGCCGGTCGCCGGCTGGCTCGAGCGCGAAGTGTTCGACATGTACGGCGTCACGTTCAGCGGCAATTCGGACCTGCGCCGCATCCTCACCGACTACGGGTTTGAGGGCTATCCGCTGCGCAAGGACTTCCCCCAGACCGGTTATGTCGAATTGCGTTATTCGGAAGCCGAGAAGCGCGTCGTGTACGAGCCGGTCAGCCTGCCGCAGGATTTCCGCACGTTCGACTTCCTGATGCCGTGGGAAGGCCCCGAATATCGCTTGCCCGGCGACGAGAAAGCCGAGCCGCAGGCGCCTGGAGCGCCAAGCCCCGCGCCCGCGCCGTCCGGACCGCTCAAGGTCGAGGCCAAGGCTCCGCCACCGACACCCAAGGTGACCGAGAAGCCGTCGGACACCGGAGCAGGCGCCGCGGCCAATGTCGAAGCCAACAAGAAAAGCCGCGCTGCCCCCAAGCCGAGGAAGACGAAGTGAAAGTGGTGCGCGAAAAAATCCTCCCCGGAACGGGGAGGTGGCAGTCCGCAGGACTGACGGAGGGGGCCCGCGCCGCCATG
>JAJAYY010000166.1 GCA_026785965.1 Sphingomonas bacterium | reverse complement strand
CCCCTTGGCTATGTGGGCGGTGAAATAATGCTCGGGCGCGGCATAGCCGAAACCGTCGACCAGCAAGGCGACCGTAACCCCGCGGTCGAGCGCGCGGTCGAGCGCGGCGCGGACGAGGTCGCCAGAGGCATCGCCGCGATAGATGTAATAGAGCAGGCGCAGCGAGCTTCTCGCGCCGTCGATCAATGCGAGCAGCGCGGTCAGGCGCTCGGGCCCCTCGGGGTGAAGGGTCAGCAGGTTGTCATCGACGGTCACTTGATTGGCGGGGCTGGTGGTCATCGGCTTGCCTTGTGGCGGGGGCGAGTCCCGCTGGCAAGCGAGGCGGACCGCGATTTCATTGACTTGTCGGCCTCCGGCCCTTATCTCGCGACCTTTCCGAACCCCTCATTTTGAAGAGCGGAGCGACTTATGGCGCGCGTGACCGTCGAAGATTGTGTCGACAAGATTCCCAACCGGTTTGACCTGGTCCTGGCAGCGGCGCAACGCGCTCGCCAGATTTCGGGCGGAGCCGACCTGACGATCGATCGCGACCGCGACAAGAATCCGGTCGTCGCGCTGCGCGAAATCGCCGAGCAGACGGTCAAGCCCAAGCATCTCGAAGAGGCGATCGTCTCCAACCTCCAGCGCGTGAGAATCGACGAGGAAGACGAGACCGACGAATTGGCTTCGTTGAGCGAATCAGCCGAGGCACTTCGGCTCACCGCCGCCGCCCCGCCGCGCCCAACCCCGTCGGGCGGCGATTACGAATAATCGTCACGCGCAGGCTGTCCGGGGGACAGCCGAGCATGGCGCGCATGACCTTTCTGTCAGCCGGTAGTGCAGGGCGGTCCTTCGGGGCCGCTTTGCTTATTCGCGTTCGCTGCGCTTGAGTTGCGCGCCGCTGGCGCGGTCGACCCACATCAGATCATGCAGCTGGAGCTCGCGCCCGTCCTCGGCGATGACGTTGATGCGCCGCACCGGGCGCCCGTCGCGCTGATCGGCGAGCAAGATATCCTGGTGGCCGTGGCCCCAATCTTCCCCCCACTGGCGCAATGCGAGCACGACCGGAAGCAACGCCTCGCCCTTGGCGGTGAGCGAATAAATGACCTTGCGGCGATCGTTGGGATCGGTCGACCGCGCGAGGATTCCGCCTTCGACCATGCGGCCGAGCCGGTTCGACAAGATATTGCGTGCAATCCCGAGTCCGGCCTGGAGCTGTTCGAAATGCTGGAGGCCGTTGAGCGCGCCGCGCAAGATCAGGAACACCCATTTTTCGCCAATCAGCTCAATCGCCTGCGGTAGCGGACAACGCAGCGCGGCGGCCTTGAAGGCGTCGATATCGGGCGGGGATGGTCTCACAGGAAAGCGAACGCTCCTCTCAACGCGGTGTTGTTGCACAGCCAAATGAAAAATAACAGTTGCGTATTGAAACGGGCTTTGGCAAGTAAGTTTCGTTACGCAACGTAAATTGGAGTCGCCCGATGACCCGTTTCCTCACCGCCGCCGCCGTCCTTGCCGCATCGCTGACCTCGGTCGCGGCGAGCGCCGCTTCCTATTCGGCCAAACCGATCGCGCCTGTTGCCGCCAAGCGAATCATTGTCCGCGACATCGTCTGGTCGTGCGGCCCCGCCGCTTGCCAGGGCGCGACCGATACCGGCCGCCCGATCCTGCTGTGCCAGGGCCTGGCCAAGAAAGCCGGCGTGATCGAAAGCTTCATCGTCGATGGTCGCGCGCTGGCCGCCGCCGAGCTCAACCAGTGCAACACCGCCGCGCGCGGTGGCCAGTCGCCGGTGCTTGCGCGCGCCAATTAAGTTCCTCCCCCACAGGATGAGCGCGAAGCAGCACGCACGCTTCGCGCTGACTGGGCCGGCCTCCTTCAGGAGCCGGTCCATTTTTTTGCGCTTGCGAAGGCAGGGCGAAAGGCCACATTGGGATAGTGCTCAGACAGTATGAACTCGTCGAGAAGATCCGCGCCTATGATCCCGATGCGGATGAAGGCCTGATCAACCGCGCCTATGTCTTTTCGATGAAGGCCCATGGCGCGCAGGTCCGCGCCTCAGGCGATCCTTATTTCAGCCACCCGATCGAGGTCGCCGGAATCCTCACCGATCTGAAGCTCGACGACGAGACGATCGTTACCGCGATCCTCCACGACACGATCGAGGACACCGTCGCGACCCCCGAACAGATCGAGAAATTGTTCGGCGCCAATGTCGCGCGGCTGGTCGATGGTGTGACCAAGCTGAGCAAGATCGAGGCGCAGTCGGAAAATGAGCGCGCCGCCGAAAATTTGCGCAAGTTCCTGCTCGCGCTGAGCGACGACATCCGCGTCCTGCTGGTCAAGCTTGCCGACCGGCTGCACAACATGCGCACCCTTCATCACATCACTTCGGAGGAGAAACGGCGCCGCATCGCCAAGGAGACGATGGATATCTACGCCCCGCTCGCCGAGCGGATCGGAATGTACGAGATCATGAACGAGATGCAGGGACTGGCGTTCAAGGAACTCGAGCCCGACGCCTACGCTTCGATCACGCGGCGCCTCAACCAGCTGCATGAGGCCGGCGGCGACCTGGTCAGCCGGATCGGCCTCGGGCTCCAATTGCACCTTGCCGACCACGGCCTAGATGCCGAGGTCGAGGGCCGCGAAAAGCACCCTTATTCGATCTGGAAGAAGATGGCCGAGCGCCACATCAGCTTCGAACAATTGTCCGACGTGATGGCGTTTCGAGTGATCGTCGACACGACCGACGATTGTTATCGTGCGCTGGGCCTGATCCACCAGCGCTGGCCGATGGTCCCCGGGCGCTACAAGGACTATGTCTCGACCCCCAAGCGCAACGGCTATCGCAGCCTCCACAGCTCGGTCATCCACGATTCGAAGACCCGCATTGAAATCCAGATCCGCGACAAAGCGATGCACGCGCAGGCCGAGCGCGGGCTTGCCGCGCACTGGGCCTACAAGGAGGGCCGCCCGGTCGACGACGTCAAAGTGCCGTGGATCAGCGACCTGGTCGAAATCCTCGACCATGCCGACAGCCCCGAGGAATTGCTCGAGCACACGCGGATGGCGATGTACCAGGACCGCATCTTCGCCTTCACTCCCAAAGGCGAGCTGATCCAGCTGCCCAAGGGCGCGACCCCGGTCGATTTCGCTTATGCGGTCCATACCGATCTGGGCGACCAGACCGTCGGCGCCAAGGTCAACGGCCGGGTGGTGCCGCTGCGCACGATCCTCGACAATGGCGACCAGGTCGAAATCCTCGCATCGGGCGCGCAGCATCCGCAGCCGTCGTGGCTGCGCTTCGTCGTCACCGGCAAGGCGCGCGCCGGGATCCGCCGCTTCGTCCGCCACAAGGAACGCGACGAGACGATCGAACTTGGGCGCAAGATTTACGACGAGATAGTCGCGCGATTGCCGGCCCCGCTCGGCGCCGAATCGCTCAAGCGCGCGATCAAGACGCTCAAGGTCGAGGATGCCGAGGCGCTGATGATCCGGGTCGCGCGGCGTACCGTGTCCGACGTCGAGTTGATGGAAGCACTGATGCCCGGGTCGGCCGGCGGCGACGTCGCCCCGCGCCCGCTGGGGCAGCGCACCGCAATCTCAATCAAGGGGCTCACCCCCGGAGTCGCGTTTGACCTCGCCACTTGCTGTCATCCGATCCCCGGCGACCGCATCGTCGGGTTGCGCCGCGAGGATGAGGGGATCGAGGTCCATGTCATCGGCTGCGACAAGCTTGCCAGCGGAGTCGATGCCGACTGGCTCGACCTGGCGTGGGGCGATGGATCGGACGGCGGCACCGCGCGGCTGACGGTGATCCTGCGCGATGTCGCCGGTGCATTGGGCGAAATGGCCGGGATCATGGGCGCCAAGGGGGCCAATATCGTCAATTTGGGGCTCGCCCACCGCGACGGCAGCTTCCACACCTTTAACGTCGACGCCGAAGTCCACGACCTCGCCCACCTCCACGGCCTGATCGCCGCATTACGCTCGGCCGACGGGGTGAGCCAGGTCGAGCGGGTCTAGAGTCTGTTCCACTTGCGTGGAAGCGGCGCGGGCCGGCTGAAACAAACTTTACGCCGCAGCGTCAGCCGATTCCGAGCACGACGTCCCAGCGATAAGCGAGCGCGCCGGGATCGCCCGACAGGCGGTCGATCGCGGTGGCGATGACGCTTTCGCGCGGGGATGCCGTCTTTAAGATCAAATCGGTCGCGTTGAGCGCCTCACCGGGGAAATAGAGCTGCGTGATCAGCCGCTCGGCGCGGCCGCGGACGTCGAGGTGGATGTGCGGCGTGCGCATGTCGCCGGGAATCTTGTAGGCGCCGGGCTTGATCGTGCGGAATTTGAACTGCCCGTCGCGGTCGGTGGTGACCAGCGCATAGCCTTGGAAGTTGGGATCGATCGCGGCATCATCGCGGACGTCGCCGGGATGCGCATAGCGGCCGACCGCATTGGCCTGCCACAGCTCCATGCGCGCGCCGCCGATCGGGTTTCCGCGGGAATCGAGCACGCGGCCGACGACATTGATCGGGGTGCCCGCCGCCTCGCCCGCGGCACCGCGCACGCGGGTCAGGTCGGCATCCTCATCGGCGGGTCGGATGACCGGATAAAAGGGACCGATACCCTGGCTTGAGGTCGGCACCAATTTGTTGACCGGGACGGTAGACGCCGCGCCCGCCACCGCAATGCCGCCGACAATGACGGACCTTCGAGTGATCAGCATAAGGCTCTCCTTTCGCCGGGGAGCAAAGTCGTTACGCCTGCGTGATCGTTTCGTCCACTATTGGTGCGGCGTTCAAGCAGCGGCGCGTGATCCCCGCGCCGGGGGCTTGTGGATCGCGTCGGCGCCGCCCGAGGCGAGCACCGCCAGCGTCACCAGATCGGACGAGCTCGCGGTCATTGGCGCGATCTGGATCGGCAGCGCCATCCCCAGCAGATACGGACCGAGCACATTTTCGCAGCCCAGTGCGCGGATCAACTTGGCCGAGATATTGGCCGACTGGAGCCCCGGCAGAATCAGGATGTTGGCCGGCCCGGTTAGGCGAGTGAAGGGATAATATTTGCGCTGCATGTCATAGTTGAGCGCCACGTCGGGGCCCATTTCGCCTTCATATTCGAAATCGGTCTGGAGCGAGTCGAGCAGTTTCACCGCGTCGCGCAATTCCTCGATATGCCGCCCCGGCGGGTTGCCGAAGGTGGTGTAGGAGACGAACGCGATGCGCGGCTCCTGCCCCATTCGACGCCCGAACGCCGCGGCGCGGATCGCGATCGCGGCGAGCTGTTCGGCGGTCGGGCGCTCGGTCACCGCCGTATCGGCGATCAGCACCGTCTGATGGCGCGTCGCGACGATGTTGATCCCGAACGGCGCGGCGCCATTCTCGTCGTCGATCACGGTGCGGACCTGGCGCAGCGACTGGCTGAACGGCCGCGTCGTCCCGGTGATCATCGCATCGCCTTCGCCCAGTGCGAGCATCGCCGCGGCGAAGGTATTGCGGTCCTGGTTGACCATCCGCTCGATCTCGCGCCGAAGCATGCCGTGGCGCTGATGCTTGGCGTAGATATAGTCGACCGCGCGCCCGACGAGCGGCGAATTGCGGCTGTTGAGCACCTCATATGAGCGCGGGTCATCGACCCCCAGTTCGGCAAGCTGGTCATACACTTCTTCGCGCGCGACCAGCACCGGGGTGCCGTAGCCGCCCTGCTTGAACGCGATTGCAGCGCGCAGCACGTTGGGCTCCTCGCCCTCCGCGAACAGCACCCGCTTGGGGTTGGTGCGCGCCGCTTCATAAGCGAGGCTGAGCACCGAGGCGGTCGGGTTGAGCCGCGCGCGAAGCTGCTGGCGGTAGGCGCGCATGTCCGAAATCGGCTTTTGCGCGACCCCCGAATCCATCGCCGCCTGCGCCACCGCGCACGGCACAATCTCGATCAGCCGCGGGTCGAACGGGGCGGGAATGATGTAATCGGGACCAAACGTATAGCTCGCGCCGCCATAAGCCGCCGCGACTTCCTCGGGCACCGGCTCGCGCGCCAAGGCGGCGAGCGCGTGCGCTGCGGCGATCTTCATTTCCTCGTTGATTCCCGTCGCGCGGACATCGAGTGCACCGCGAAAGATGAACGGGAAGCCGAGCACATTGTTGACCTGGTTGGGATAATCCGATCGCCCGGTGGCGACGATCGCGTCGGGGCGCGCCGCTTTGGCCTCGGGCGGGGTGATTTCGGGGTCGGGATTGGCCATCGCGAAGATGATCGGCGAGGGCGCCATGTCGATCACCATGTCGGGCTTCAACGCGCCGGCCGCGCTGAGACCGAGGAACACGTCGGCCCCCGACAATGCTTCCTTCAAGGTTCGCCGATCGGTGTCGACGGCATGCGCGGACTTCCACTGGTCGAGGTCGTCGCGACCCTTGTGGATCACGCCCTTGCGGTCGCACATGATGACATGGTCGCCGCTCACCCCCATCGCCTTGATCAATTCGGTGCAGGCGATCGCCGCGGCGCCGGCACCGTTGACGACCATCTTGATGTCCTTGAGCGCGCGATTGGTCAGGTGGCAGGCGTTGATCAGCCCGGCGGCGGTGATGATCGCGGTGCCGTGCTGGTCGTCGTGGAACACCGGAATGTTCATCCGCTCGCGCAGCGCCTGCTCGATGATGAAGCATTCGGGGGCCTTGATGTCCTCGAGGTTGATCCCGCCGAAGGTCGGCTCCATCAATTCGACCGCGTCGATGAAGCGATTGACGTCCTCGGTGGCGAGTTCGATGTCGATCGAATCGACGTCGGCGAAGCGCTTGAACAGGACGGCCTTGCCTTCCATCACCGGCTTCGCCGCGAGCGCGCCGAGATTGCCCATCCCAAGGATTGCGGTGCCGTTGGTGATCACGGCAACGAGATTGCCCTTGGCGGTATAGTCGTAAGCCGTGGTTGGATCGGCGGCGATCGCCTCGACCGGGACCGCGACCCCGGGGGAATAAGCAAGGCTGAGGTCGCGCTGGGTCGCCATCGGCTTTGACGCGATGATCTCGATCTTGCCCGGCCGTCCACGGCTGTGAAAATCGAGCGCCTCTGCCTCGGTGAATTTGACGTTGCTTTCGCTCATGACCTCTCCTGTTGGCGCGATCCTTAGCGATAAATTGGGCGATGAGACACCCTCGCATGGGCGCCGCTTTGCGGTTACGACTGGCGCAATGGCCCGCGACGAAGCCCCCAAGACTACGCCGATGATGGCGCAATATCATCGCCTCAAGGCGGAAGCGGGCGACGCCTTGCTATTTTATCGCATGGGCGACTTTTTTGAATTGTTCTTCGACGACGCCAAGGCTGCCGCCGCAACGCTCGATATTGCGCTGACCAAGCGCGGCGCCGACAGCGGCGAGCCGATCCCGATGTGCGGCGTTCCGGTCCACGCCGCCGAAAGCTACCTCGCGCGGCTGATCCGCGCCGGCCACCGCGTCGCCATCGCCGAACAAATCGAGAGTCCTGCGGACGCACGCAAGGCCCGCGGCGCCAAGGCGCTGGTCGATCGCGCGATCGTCCGCTTGGTCACGCCTGGCACGCTGACCGAGGAAACCTTGCTTGATAGCGGCGCGGCCAATTGGCTCGCCGCGGTCGCGCGCGCCGGCGAGGAATGGGCGATCGCCGCCGCCGACATTTCGACCGGACGGTTCGAGCTGGTCGCGTGCGGCCCCGGAGAACTCAAATCCGAGCTCGCCCGCCTCGCCCCGGCCGAGACGATCGCGTTCGACACGGTGCCTGGAATCGCCACCACGGCGGGCAAGGGCGGGTTCGACAGCATCGCCGGCGAGCGCGCGCTCAAAAGCCGCTTCGGCGTGACCACGCTCGACGGCTTCGGATCGCCGGGCCGCGCCGAACTTGCCGCTGCGGGCGGACTGTTGGCCTATCTCGACGCCACCCAGAAGCAGGCCGCGGCGTTCCTCGCTGCGCCGCGCCGGATCGCTCGCGACGGCTTGATGGCGATCGATTCGGCGACCCGCGACAGCCTGGAAATCTGTCGCACCCAGGCGGGCACAGTCGCCGGCAGCCTGCTCGCCACGATCGACCGCTGCGTCACCGCCCCCGGGAGGCGCATGCTCGCCGCCGATCTTGGCGCGCCGCTGACCGATCGCCGCGCGATCGAGGCGCGGCTGGCGTTGGTTCAGTGGCTCCACGACGAACCGTTGCGCCGTGACCGCGTCCGCGAGGCGCTCAAGGCCATGCCCGATATCGGCCGCGCGCTCGGACGCCTGATCGCAAGCCGGGGAAGTCCACGCGATCTCGCCTTGCTCCGCGATGGCCTTGGCGCGAGCGCCGCGCTCAAGGCCGAGCTCGAGGCCGAGCCCGATGCGCCCGACCTGCTCGCTTACTTGCTTCCCGAGCTTGGCGGCCATGCCGCGCTGACCGACCAGCTGAGGATCGCATTGGTCCCTGCGCCGCCGCTCGACATGGCCAAGGGCGGCTTTATCGCCGAGGGCTATGACGCTTCGCTCGATGCCCTGCGCGGCACGTCGAGCGAGGGCCGCCGCGCGATTGCCGCGCTCGAAGCGCGCTACCGCGAGGCAACCGGGGTGGCGGCGCTCAAGATCCGCCATAACGCCGTGCTCGGTTACCATGTCGAGGTCGCCGCACGTCACGCCGACCGCTTGACGGCCGAAGGCAGCGGCTTCACCCATCGCCAGACCTTGGCCGGGGTAGTGCGCTTCAACTCGCTCGATCTCCACGCCGAAGCAAGCCGGGTGGTCGAGGCCGGCGGCCATGCGCTCGCCGCCGAAGCCGCGCATTTCGAATTGCTCGCCCAGCTCGCGATTGCCGCCGCACCGCGCATTGCCGCCACCGCCGACGCGATCGCCCGGATCGACGTTGCCGCGGGCCACGCCGCGCGCGCCGCCGAAGGGGGGTGGTGCCTCCCCGCGCTGGTTGACGAGCCATGCCTTGAGCTGCACTTCGCCCGCCATCCGGTGGTCGAGGAAGCGCTGCGGCTGACCGGCGACCGCTTCGTTGCCAACGATGTCGCGCTGGGCCCCAACGACCGATTGTGGCTCATCACCGGCCCCAACATGGGCGGCAAGTCGACCTTCCTGCGCCAGACCGCGCTCGCCGCTCTGCTCGCCCAGGCAGGCAGCTACGTCCCGGCGACGCGCGCCAAAATCGGCATCGTCGATCGCTTGTTCAGCCGGGTCGGTGCAGCCGACAACCTTGCCCGCGGGCGATCGACCTTCATGGTCGAAATGGTCGAGACCGCCGCGATCCTCGCGCTTGCCACCCCGCAAAGCCTCGTCATCCTCGACGAGATCGGGCGCGGCACGTCGACCTATGATGGACTCGCGATCGCCTGGGCGGTGGTCGAGGCGATGCACGACAGCGTCCAGGCGCGGACGCTGTTCGCGACCCATTATCATGAGCTCACCCGACTCGCCGACCGGCTCGACTCGCTGTCGCTGCACCACGTCCGCGCGCGCGAATGGAAGGGCGATCTCGTCCTGCTTCACGAAGTCGCCGATGGCCCAGCCGACCGCAGCTATGGCATCGCCGTCGCCAAGCTCGCCGGGGTGCCCGCCCCGGTCCTCGCGCGCGCCAAGGCGGTGCTTGATCGGCTGGAGGCGGGG
>JAJAYY010000165.1 GCA_026785965.1 Sphingomonas bacterium | reverse complement strand
CGCCGAGCCGCTGCGCCATCGCGAGCGCGTCGAGCAAGGCGAGCCATTCGGCCTGCTCGCTGGTGCCGTGGCCGATTTCGCTGCGATGGCTGAGCTGACCGCGCGCGACGACTGCGGTTTCCATCGCGCCGGGATTGGGGCGGCACCCGCCATCAAAGTAAATCTTCATTTCGCCTCTTCGCACCAATTTTCGGTTGGAACCAAATTGCACCTTCGGCGCTATCGCAGGTGGGGGGAGTATGTCTGCTCGCTCCCTAATGTCATAGGCGCGGTCCTGCCGAGTCCTTGGGGCTCAAGCGCGAACAAGCACACACCCCAACCCGAAGCATCGCTCAACCGGCGCCGCTTGGTCAGCGCCTTGCGCAGCCTGCGCCGCGGCGACTTCTCGGTCGGCCTGGATGAAGACGATGTCGGCGACGACAGCGAAATTGCGGCAACGAGGTGGTCAGCCTCAACGAGCAGCATACCGGCGAATTGAAGCGGCTTTCGACCGCACTGCGTTGTTTGTTGATGACCGGGTTCGCCGATGCCGAAACCCTCGCTTCTTTGCCTGCGCAGATCGAGGTCATTCCTAAACCGATCGATTATCACAGACTGGCTCAGGCTTTCGTCTGAGCGCTCAATGCTCGATCGACCACGCTAGAACAAACTTCCCGTCGGACCGCAGCCGCCGCGCTTGATGCTCCTCGATCAGCGCACATTCGCCCGGCGCAATGCCAGCGACCGGCGCATCGACCGGCAGCAATTGGATGTCGCGCAGTCCTTGCGGCATCACGGGCGGCTCGCCGACGCACCACGCCACCCCGAAGTGGGGGCCGGCGACCAGCAACAGGCTTTGATCGCCGATTGTCGTGTCGAGACGATGGTGGTGTGGTCGCGGCTCAACCACGTCAGCCGCCTCGTCGAGATGAAGCTCGCGCGGGCGGCCATAATCGAACAAGCGATAAGTCAGGTCGACCGCCTGCTGGATCTCCAATACGGTCAGCCCTGGCCCAAGCGCATGGATCGTGCCCGCCGGATTGTAGATGAACTCGCCGCGCACTGGGCGGCGCCAGTCGATCAGGTCGACGATCGACCCGTCGCGTGCCGCGGCGATGATTTCGGCGGAGGTAAAATCGCGCACCGTTCCGATGCCAAGCTCGGCTTCGTCGTCGGCATCGAGCACGATCCAGCATTCGTCCTTGCCGCGCGGATAGCCGCGCGCCCGCGCGGTCGCGTCGTCGGGATGGGCCTGGATCGAAAGTCGCTCGGTGGTGAACAGATATTTGGCCATCACGTCGAGCTCGCGACCAGCTGGTGGCTCGAACCAGATTTCACCGACCTGACGATCGCTGGCGACGCCGAAGCGCGGATCAATCCCGCGCTGGCCCCATGGCTTGTCGACAATCCGCGTCTCGAGCTTGATCACCGCCTGTCCCTTCACTTCATCGCCGCGAGCAAATCCTTGATCTGCAGGAAGGCGAACCCGACCGAACTGTCCGAAATGCCATAGGGCATGAACAATTGGTCGCCGCAGCGCATCGCGCCACAGGTGTAAACGACGTTGGGCACATATCCGTTGCGGTCGTCATTCTCGGCCTGGAGAATCGGCTGGCGGGTGCGGCCGATTATTTTGCGGGGATTGTCGCGGTCTAGCAGCACCGCGCCGATCGCATATTGGCGCATCGCCCCGACCCCGTGGGTCAGCAGCAGCCAGCCTTCGTCAATCTCGATCGGCGCGCCGCAATTGCCAATCTGGACGAATTCCCATGGATATTCCGGGCGCATCAGCAACTCGCCGCCGTTCCATACCAGCAGATCGTCGGACGTCAGCAGGAACAGGTTCTGGCCGTCCTGACGCCCCACCATCATGTAGCGCCCGTCGATTTTGCGTGGGAACAGCGCCATGCCCTTGTTGCGCGCCGCGTCGCCCTCGATCCCGACCAGCTCGAACGACCGAAAGTCGCTGGTTCGCAGCAGCTCCGACCGGATGTCGCGGCCCGAATAAGCGGTGTAGGTGCCGATATACTCCTTTCGGCCGTCGTCGTGGGTGAAATGCGTCAACCGTAAATCTTCCAGGCCACCGGCCTGCTTGGGCGTGATCGGGAAGATCACCGTCCCCGACAAATTGCTATTGTCGTCGCGGAACACGGTGATCGGGCCGTCCTCGAACAGGCCGTCGATGTCAGGGGCATCGGCCGCGGTCGCGAACGGCGGCTCGGGCGCAAGTTCAAGCGCGCAGCAATGGGACACCAGTCCCTCACGAAAGGCGATCGAACTGATATGGCCTTCGCCGACGGCGCGCAGCGACAAAACGAAGCGCACTGTTTGATGGTCGAGCCCGCTCTGGTCGGGATGGGGGACGATGCTGGGGTTCATCAGCGCCGCCGCAGCATAGCTATATTCGTGACAGAAGAATGCCCCGACGAGCTGCTTGCGATTGTCGTCGAGATCTTCGAGTTCGAGGTCAAGCAACGCGCAAATCTCGTCGAACCGGCGCAGGAAAACGTTGCGCGCCTGCCAGTGGCGCGATTCAAAGTCGCGCATCACGCGGCGCAATTGCTTGCGAATTTCCTTGTCGTCGAGCGTCATGACCGCGTCTACCAGCCGCTGGGCTCGTCCAGGCTCCGCCTTGCTTCCCTGCCAGGCGAGGTGGAACGGGCGGATCACGACGCGGGCGGCATCCGCTTTCAACCGGAGCGGGTGTATCTGGTTTTCGATCATTCGGCTCAGGCGTTGTGATTAGGGAGGCGCGCTTTTGCGGCTCCCTATTGCTCCTGTCCAGTCCGATCTGATCCGCCGAAGCTGTCGGCCATCGCCGCCGCCGCCAGATGAAGAGCGAGGATCGACTCGGCCCCCTGGTTGCGATTGACCCCAATTGCCATCAACCCGTCGTAACAGCCGCCTTCAACCGGCTCAGCGAGCGGGATGCCACGGTCATTGTCGCCAAAGAACCAGCCGAACGCGTCGCGCGCGACCCCGCGCCAGCGCGCATCGCCGGTCGCTGCGAACGCTGCGGCCGCGGCATCGATCGTCGCCGCCGCTTCAAGCGGTTGCTGGTCATAGGCGAGCGGGGCGGCATAAGCGCGGCCGAAGCCATTCGATCCGACCGGTCGGAACGATCCGCGCGGCCCGGTCTGGCACTTGACCAGCCAGTCGAGCGTGGCCAGCCCGGTTGCGATCATCTCGTCATTTTCGAGGATCTCGCCAGCCCGAAGCAGCGCTTCGCTCAAGCGCGCATTGTCGTAAGCGAGGACCGGCTCGAACCACATCCAATCGTCGCGTCGCGCCTTGGCGTGGATCGCCAGCAGATGCGTCCCCGCTTGGCTGACCAGACGCCGCGCCAGATGATCGTCAGGCCGGCTCGCCAGCAGCGCATGACCGCCCAAGGCGGCGAATGCCTTTGCGCGCGGGAAGGTGAATGCACCGAGATTGAGCACCGCGCGTTCGAACAAGGCCCGCGCCCAGTCGCGCAGCGCCGGCCACGGCGCATGCGATGCGGCATAGCCGAGCGCCCATAAGGTTCGGCCATTGCTGTCTTCGGACCCGACCGTCTCGAGCCAGCGGCGATCGTATCCCATGAAGTTGCGGAATGCGCGCTTGTCTCCATTCCAGCCGTGCTGAATGAACGCGGCATAGGTCATCGCCAGCTGTGCCATCTCGCCGTCGGGCTCATCGCGCCCACGCCGCACCGCGAGCAGCAGGGCGCGGGCATTGTCGTCGATGCAATAACCGTGGTTGCGATCGGCGATGCTGAATACACCATGCTGGAGCATTCCGGTCGCGTCGGTCATCCGCTTGATGGCGGTCAGCGGCAGGGACGTCGCGACCCTCGCGGAACCGCGATGCTTGGGGCGGCGGGCGCTTCTGGCGAGCGGGGCGAGTGCACGCTCGACCACGCGCGGCCATAGCATCGTCCGCCCGCGTCGGTAGGCACGTTCGGCAACTTCCTGGCGATGCTCGGGGTCGTCCAGCAATGCGCCCACCGCAGCTGCAAGCGCGTCTGGGTCCGCCGCCGGGACCAGCAGTCCATGATCGTTGGCGAGCAATTCGCGAGCATGGAGGTAAGGTGTCGAGACGATCGGCTTGCCCACCGCGACCGCATAAGACAGCGTCCCCGACGTAACTTGGGCCATGTTGAGGTAAGGGGTGACATAAACGTCGCTCGCCTGGAGCATGTCGAGCAATTCTTCCTGCTCGACGAATGCATCGGTGAAGAAGATATGATCGGCCACGCCGAGCTCGGCAGCGCGCGCCATCAGCGCCTCGCGATGCACTTCGCCCTCTCGCCGGACGAGGTTGGGATGGGTCGCGCCGACCACTGCGTAGAGCGCTTCGGGATGGTCGGCGACGATCGCCGGCATCGCCTCGATCATATGCTGCACGCCCTTGTCGGGGGCAAGCAGCCCGAACGTCATCAGGACCTGGCGCCCGCTCCACCCGAAGCGTGCCTTCAGCGCATTGGGGTCGCGCATCGGCCGGTCGGGAACCCCGTGCGGGATGACCGCAACCCGGCGCGGCTCGATCCCGTGGACCCGCCGCAGGATGTCAGCCCCGCGCGCCGCCATCACGATCAGGTAATCGGCGCGAGCGAGCAATTTCTCGAACACCCGTCGCTCGGCCAGCGAAGGGTGTTCGAGCACGGTGTGCAGCGTCACCACCAACGGCAGGCTGGTTGAATTGATGAGCTCAAGGATGTTGGCCCCGGCCTCGCCGCCGAAAATGCCATATTCGTGCTGCAGCCAGATCGCCCCGGCGCCGCTTGCTTCGATTCGCCCCGCCGCTTCGCGAAACGCCGCCGGCTCATCGAACGAAATGGTGTGGATATCGTCGGCATAAGCAACCCCGGAGCCATCGTCGATCGCATAATGATCGAGCACCAGCGTCGGATAGCGGTGGCGCAGTGCGTCGGCGACATGGCTGGTGAAGGTCGCCAGCCCGCATTTGCGCGGCAACGCATTGCCAATCAGCGCCAGGCGGGCAATCGGCGGCACGCGGCCGTCAGCGACGGCGGTGTCACCATCGAGCAAGATGGGATGTTCGATATCGAGCATGACGGGCACCTGACCAAACACAGGCGCCGAACGGTCTCCGGCCCCACGCAGCAACAACGTCGCAAGGGGCGGCCGGTTGCGTAACGGGCATCAAATATATTGCGGTGCAGCATTCCGCAACCCACGTTACAGGACTTCGCCAGTGGCGACTCCGCTCGCCCACGCCCACTGGAAATTATATCCCCCGAGCCAGCCGGTGACATCGACTGCCTCGCCGATCACGAACAATCCGGGACGCTTCGTCGCCTCCATGGTCCGAGACTTGAGCTCGGCGGTGGCGATCCCGCCGGTTGTCACTTCGGCCTTGGCATAGCCTTCGCTGCCGTTAGGGGTAAACTCCCACGCGCTTAGTCGCTGTTCGACCTCGAAAAGCCGCTTGTCAGCCAGCCCGCCGATCGGCCCGTCGATCGCCAGCTGCTGTCCAAGCACCTCGGCAAGCCGCGCCGGAAGCCGTTCTTCGATCAGCTTGCGTACCGGTCGTCGCGGATCGGTGCGTTTGGCCTCGGTCAGCCAGTGTGGCGCTGCGTCGGGAACGAAGTCGATGCGGATCGCCTCGCCATTTCGCCAATAGCTCGACACTTGGAGGATCGCCGGGCCCGCCCGGCCGCGATGGGTGAATAGCGCCGCTTCGCGGAACGCCGGCCCCTTGGCCGCACGGGCGACAACTGGCGCGGCAACCCCCGACAGATCGCGGAACAAAAGATCGTCCCCGGCCAACGTGAGCGGCATCAGTCCGGGTCGCGGTTCGACCAGCTTGAGTCCGAACCGCCGCGCCAGGTCATATGCAAAGCTGGTCGCGCCCATCTTGGGAATCGACGGCCCCCCGGTCGCGATGACCAGCCGCGGCGCACTCGCCGACCGCCCGCCACAGCGAATTTCGAATGCCTCTCCGCGCCGCTCGACCTCGGCGCTTTGTCCCAGCCATAGCTCGACCCCGCCGCGGTTGCATTCGTCCCACAACATCGCGACGATTTGCCGCGCCGATCCGTCGCAGAACAATTGCCCGAGCGTCTTTTCGTGCCATGCGATGCCGTGCCGCTCGACCAGCGCGATGAAATCGCTCGGCGCGTAACGCGCCAGCGCCGACTTCATGAAGTGCGGGTTGGCCGAGACATAGCGGTCGGGTGCGGTGTGGAGGTTGGTGAAATTGCACCGTCCGCCACCCGAAATGAGGATCTTTTTGCCCGGTTCGTCGGCATGGTCGATCAGCAGCACGCGCCGCCCGCGCTGGCCCGCGACCAGCGCCGCCATCAGGCCCGCCGCGCCCGCACCAAGGATGATCGCATCATATTGCTTCACGCGCGCCTCCCAAGCGGGTGACGCCGATGCGGTCAAGGCTCGCGCTTGACATGGTGGGTTGGAACCGCTTCCGTCATGCGCATGCGTGAGACCCGCGGGTTCTTTGCATCGGCGCGATGCCCCGAAAGTTATTTGCCATGATTATCGTCATGAAACCCACCGCGAACACCGATCGCGGCCAAAACGGGCGCGGTCGGCGAAGCCCTGTGAGCGGCCGCATGACCGCCCCGATGCGGATCCTGCTGATCGACAACGGCGACAGCTTCACCATCAACCTGGCCGAAGCCTGCCGCATCGCCGGCGCCGAGGTCGAGATCGTGCGCAATTCGATCAGCGCCGAAGACGCGTTGGCCCACGCGCTGCGCTATTATGCGATGATCATGCTGTCGCCCGGTCCGGGGGCGCCGCCAGCGGCGGGCTGCTGCATGGACTTGATCGCGCTCGCCGCGGGCCGCGTGCCGTTGATCGGGATTTGCCTTGGCCACCAGGCGATTGTCGAACATGCTGGCGGCCGCGTGGTTCGCGCGCATGAGCCATGTCATGGCAAAAGTTCGTCGGTCGACCATGATGGCGCTGGCCCATTCGCCGGGCTGCCGAGCCCGATGCAGGTTGGCCGCTATCATTCGCTGTGCACGCCGTTGAATGATGTTCCGGAACAGCTTCGAGTTCACGCCGTTCTCGACGGCATGGCGATGGCGGTTTCCAATCATGATGCGGGCCAGTTCGGGCTCCAGTTCCACCCCGAATCGATCCTCACCCCGATGGGATCGCGGCTGCTCGACTCGATGCTCGGCTGGGGCGAGGAGCGTCGTCGCGCCTTCGCCGGGTTGACAGTCGGCGCGGCGCAGGGAAAGGGCGCGGCATGAATCACTTTTCATCTCTCGCGACTGCCGGCACTGCCGGTCTGTGGTGGTGGCGCGCATCCTCGAACGAGGCGGCGCGATGGCGCGGCTGGTGAACTAGTCACCAACCGACCCGATCGAAGCCCGCCCTTCCGGCGGGCTTTTTGCTGCCCGCGCCCCAGCGAAAGAGATATGACATGCCCCAATCCGTCCAACTGGCCGCGATTCCTTGCGCCCCCGCTGCCGCACCCGTCGCCGATCTCGGCCCGGTTCCCAATCCGCTCCCCAAATTGCTCACCGGCGAGGATCTGCCGAGGGACGACGCACAGCATCTGTTCGAGCGGCTGGTGCTAGGCAAGCTTGAGCCGGCCGAAATCGCGGGGATGCTGATCGCGCTACGGATGAAAGGCGAAACGGCAGAGGAAATGATCGGCGCGGCGCACGCGCTGTCGGCCGCCGCATTGCCGTTCGACCGCCCCAATTATTTGTTTGCCGATTGCTGCGGTACCGGCGGCGACGGTTCGGGGCTGATCAATGTTTCGACCGCCGCCGCATTTGTTGCCGCGGCGTGCGGGTTGCCGATCGCCAAGCACGGCAATCGCAGCGTCAGCTCGAAATGTGGCTCCGCCGATGTGCTCGAAGCGCTTGGCGCGAGGATCGATGTTGACCCCAGAACGGCCCGCACGATGCTCGACGAACTGGGCTTCTGCTTCCTGTTCGCGCCCGCTTACCATCCAGGAATGAGGCATGCAGCCTTGGTCCGCCGCCAATTGTCGGTCCGCACAGTGATGAATCTGCTTGGCCCGTGCATCAATCCGGCGCGTCCGACGGTGCAATTGCTCGGGGTCGCCGATCCCAAGATGCTTCGGCGAATCGCCCGTACGCTCGACGCAGTCGGGGTCGAGGAAGCGCTGGTGGTCCACGGCTCAGGCCTCGACGAGGTCGCGCTTCATGGCGAGACCCGCGCCATCCGCTTGTCGAACGGGGCGATGACCGAAATCGAGTTGACCCCCGAAGATGCCGGGATCGAGCGCGCGCCCTTGAGCGTCGTGACCGGCGGCGACGCAGAGGAGAATGCGGCACGGTTGCGGGCGCTGCTCGACGGCCGTGGCAGCAGCCCGGAAAACGACATTGTCGCACTCAACGCGGGCGCCTTGCTGCTCACGGCGAGCAAGGCCCGAACGCTCAAGGAGGCGGTCGGGCACGCGCGCGAAGCATTGCTTGGCGGGCGAGCGGGCGCTGTCCTCAATGCATATGTCGAGGCGAGCAATGACTGACGTCCTCGCACGCATCGTCGCTCGTAAGCGGGCCGAGGTCGCCGCCCGTCTGTCGGGTCCGGTCGCCGCGGTGCCGACCGGCCGCAGTCTTAGTTCCGCGCTTGCCCGGGCCGGCGCGCGCTTCGTCATGGAGATCAAGCGCGCCTCCCCCTCCGGACATCGCAGTGAGGTCAGCGTCGAGGCTGCGGTCGCGGCTTATGCACCCGTCGCCGACGCCCTCAGCGTGCTCACCGACGGTGCCGACTTCGGCGGCTCGCTCGACGATCTTCGCACCGTCCGCCAGCGCTTTGGTGGTCCGATCCTTGCCAAGGATTTCATCGTCGACCCGGTCCAGGTCAGCGAGGCTCGGGCCCACGGCGCCGATGCCGTTCTGGCGATGATGTCGGTGCTCGATGACCGCGCCGCCGCCGCCGTGCTCGCCGAAGCCCGCCGCCTCGCGATGGATGCGATTGTCGAAGTTCACGACGAGGCCGAACTGAGCCGCGCACTTGCCCTCGGCGCCCGAATTGTCGGAATCAACAACCGCGATTTGAAGACGCTCACCACCGATCTCACGGTCACCGAGTGGCTTGCGCCATTGGTCCCGCGCGGCGTGCTGGTGATATCCGAATCGGGTGTTTCATCGCGCGCCGATGTCGAGCGGCTCTCGGCTCATGCCGATGCTTTCCTCGTCGGCTCGGCGCTGATGGCCGCGCCCGATATCGACGAGGCGGCGCGCGCTCTGGTCCACGGCCGGGTCAAATTGTGCGGCCTGACGAGAGTGGAAGATGTCGCGCTCGCCGCCAGTGCCGGCGCCACGCACGCCGGGCTCATCTTGGTCGCCGGCACGCCGCGAGCGCTTGCCCTCGATGAGGCCAGCGTGTTGTCGTTGACCGCGCGCGACATGGGGATGAAGGTGGTCGGGGTATTCCGCGACAGCCCGCTCGCCGCCGTCGAGCGTGCGGTCGCGGCGTTGCGGCTCGACGCGGTCCAGCTCCACGGCGACGAAAACGAGGCCGACATCGCAAGTCTCCGCGCACGCCTTCCGGCAAGCGTTGAATTATGGGCGCTGTGCGGCGTCGGCGTGTCGGCTGGCGCTGGCCGGGGCGCCGACCGCTGCCTGTTCGACACTCGGCGTGACGGGGCGAGCGGCGGCACTGGCGAGACGTTTGATTGGTCGCTGGTCGCGGATCGCCCCGACCTCGCGAGCGGCTTTTTGGCCGGCGGGATCGGCCCTGCCAATGCGCGTGCCGCGGCGCAAATCGGCGCCTACGGGCTCGACGTCAGCTCCGGGGTTGAAGCGCGCCCGCGCGAAAAGGATCGCGCCAAGGTCACCGCGCTCTTCGCCGCGCTGCGACCGACTTCGCGTGGAGAAAATGCATGAGGCTCGACGGCCGCTTTGGGCGCTACGGCGGCGCTTACGTTCCCGAAATCCTCGTCCCCGCCCTCGAACAGCTTGAGGCGGCGTTCCTCGATGCCCAGCACGACCAATCCTTCAACGCCGAGCTGTCGAGGCTGTTGTCGACCTACGCTGGCCGTCCGACCCCGCTGACGCGGTGTCGCAACCTCGGCGCGGGCAAGGCGCGCATCTATCTCAAGCGTGAAGATTTGCTCCACGGTGGCGCGCACAAGACCAATCAGGTGCTCGCCCAAGGCCTGCTCGCCAAGCGGATGGGCAAGACCAAGCTGATCGCCGAGACCGGAGCCGGCCAGCACGGCGTCGCCACCGCGCTCGCCGGGGCATTGTTCGGGCTTGAAACCAAGATCTACATGGGCGCCGACGATGTCGAGCGGCAGTCGCTCAACGTGTTCCGCATGAAGTTGATGGGCGCCGAGGTGGTCCCGGTCACCGCCGGATCGCGCACGCTGAAGGATGCCGTCAATGAGGCGCTGCGCGACTGGACGGCGAGCTTCGCCGACACGCATTACCTCCTCGGCACCGTCGCCGGCCCGCACCCCTTCCCGCTGATGGTGCGCGAATTTCAGCGCGTGATCGGCAAGGAGGCGCGGGCGCAAATCCTCGAAATCGAGGGTCGGCTTCCCGACGCCGTGATCGCCTGCGTCGGCGGCGGCAGCAACGCGATCGGGATCTTCGCCGACTTCATCGACGATGACGTGCCATTGATCGGGGTCGAAGCTGCCGGCAGGGGCTTGTCAGGCGATGAACATGGCGCGACCATTCT
>JAJAYY010000164.1 GCA_026785965.1 Sphingomonas bacterium | reverse complement strand
GTGGTGCAGCGGGCAGGCGACGAATTGAAGCTGGTGTGGCCGCAAGCGGGGATCGACCCCGTAGACCTCGAGCGATGGGATTTCGCCCATTTCCTCATCCAGCCGATGGATTGCGCCGAGCGGGAAGCGGCGATTGAGGCATCGATTGCCCTCGCCATGGCACGCCCGCGCTGGCGACTGAGCCTCCAGGCACATAAGCTCGTCGGGCTCGCCTGAGCTCAATCAACCGCGCAGGCAGCGCTTCTTGACCGCGCCGCGCTTGTCGTAACATTCGGCGCCGTAAGGGGACAATTGCGCCACGCTCTGGTGGAAGGTGCGGGTGGCGAAGAACAGGTCGCTCGCGGGGACCAGGCTGTTGCGAAGCTCGCGCATCCGCCCTTGCGCGACCGCGGCAAGGCCGCCGCGCGGGGCGAACAGCACATCGCGCCCGATCGACGCTGCGGTCTGGCAAAAGCCGAGCTGCGCGTGGAGCGTCGAAAATCCATTGTAGGTCTTGGTGTTGTAATCGTCGAACGCCTTCATTCCCTTGGGGCCGGGAATGGTGCGCTTGAAATAGCCGACCAGCCGATCGTAAGCGGGGCGAAGCTCGGCGCCATGATTGTTGAGCATGGCGTTGTAATTGTCGACCGCGTCGATCAATTTCATCGACTGGCACTGCAGCGCGGCGACGTTGAGCCCGGCGCGCATGTTCCACATCAACGCGGCCGAATATTCCTCCGCCGTCGCCCCGGGCAAGGGCAATCCCAAGCCCGGCTCCGACCCCGATACCGGCCCGCCGATGAAATTGGGCGGCTGGACGAACAATTGCGCGGGGGCTGCCGCGGCGAACGACAGCAAGGTCGGAACAATGATCAGATAGGCGCGACGCATAAGTATCTCCAAGAAAGCGGGAGAGGCGGCGCCGGCCCCGGCCGTCTGTTCGCCAAGACTAGGCATCCGCCAGGCTTTCACAAGGCTGAACCAATGAAAAAGGGGCCACCGGCAAGCCGATGACCCCTTTCATCGTTCCGCCCGCCGCAAGCGACGCGCGGAAGGCGATTACATCGCGTTGGTCGACATGTTCGCGTCCATCGCGTTCATCGACATGTTGGCGTCCATCGACATGTTGGCGTCCATGCCATTGGCGGCATCGACGGCCATCGTGTCATTGGCGACGACGTTCTCGGTGGTGAGCGTCTCGTCAACATTCATGGTATTCTCAGCAGCTTCGTTCTTGCTGCAAGCCGAAACGGCCAGGGCCGCAGCAGCGACCAGGATAAGAGCACGCATTCTAAACTCCCTTGGAAAAAATCAGACTTGCTGCGAGTGTTCCCCCCGCTCCGCAAATCGCGGGCACAATAGTCGGGAAGGGGTGCGCCCTCAAGCGACTTGTTGATTCGGACTCAAATCGTTGAGAAAGCACGGAAAAGTCCGGTTAAGTGCGGCATCGAGCGCGGCCATCGAGGGATCGCGGCCGAGTTTCGCCAGGCTGGTGACCCCATAATCGGCGATTCCGCACGGCACGATCCCGCCGAAATGCGCCAGGTCGGGCGCGACGTTGATGGCGAAGCCGTGGAGCGTCACCCAGCGCTTCACGCGCAGCCCGATCGCGCCGATCTTGGCTTCCTCGGCGCCGCGACCGGTCCAGATGCCGATCCGGCCCGGTTCGCGCCGCGCCGCAACCCCCGCTTCGGCGAGCGCGGCGATCATCCAGCCTTCAAGCGCGTGGACGAAGCGGCGGATATCCTTGCCGCGCTGTTCGAGGTCGAGCACCAGATAGCAAACCCGCTGGCCCGGCCCGTGATAGGTATAGCGCCCGCCGCGCCCGGCTTCGAAAACCGGAAAACCGAGCGGGTTGAACAATTCGGCGGGGTTGGCGCTGGTGCCGGCGGTGAACAAGGGCGGATGCTCGAGCAGCCACACCAGTTCGCGCGCGGTCCCGTCGCGCACCGCCACGGCGCGCCGCTCCATTGCGGCGAGTGCCTCGGCATAGGGTGTCAGGCCGTCGCTGACGCTCCATTCAATCGTGCCGGTGTCGGTCATCGAATTGGTCCTTGGCGCCTCGCTTTGCCTCAGGCAAGCGCGTTGCCAGCCATTCGGCGCGCCCCTAGGGTCGCCGGCCAAGACGAGGGAGAATGTGGTGGCGGGACAATTATCGATCGGCAAAGCATGGGGCGAAGCGGCCGCATTCGTGCGCCGCGAGCGTCGGCTGATCGCGCCGGTCGTGCTCGCCTTGATCGTGGTGCCCGCGGTGATCGCCGAACTGATCAAGCCGAGCTCAGCGGTCGGGACCCAGCCCGAGCCCGGGGGATGGAGCCTGGTCGTGCTCGCCTCGCTATTGATCGGGATGATCGGCCAGCTCGCGATCATGCGTCTCGCGATGGGCTGGGACGCGCCGATCGGCGGCGCGCTCAAGCTCGCTTTCCGGCGGTTCTGGTCGGCGCTCGGCGCGTTGTTTTTATTCGGCCTGATGTTCGGTTTGGCCGTGATTCCGCTGGTCGTGATCATGGCGCTCGTGTCGGGCGGCGACGCGCGTGTGATGACCGGTCGAATCACCTTGCTGCTGATCGTGGTAATATTTGCGGCGATGCCGCGGATCCTGCCGTTGACGGCGGTGGCGATGGCGAGCGAGGGCGGGCCGTGGCGCCTGCTCAAAGAAACTTTTCGCCTCACTCGCGGCAATTACGGTCGGCTGCTGGGATTCTTCTTGCTGTTCCTGGTCGCCTCATTCGCGCTCGCCGCCGCGGTGACCATCGCGTTCGGAAGCGCTGCTGCGCTGCTGATCGGACCGCCCGAACCGATGAGCGTGTCGCGGCTAATCGTCGCGCTGGCCGGTGGGTTGGTCCAGGGCGTGGTGCTGTCGCTCTATGCGGCGATGACCGGGCGGATCACGCTTCAGCTGCTCGCCGAGTCGAGCGAAGGGTCGAGCAACGGCACCTGAGGCGCAGTGCCGCGCGGTAGAATATCTGCGAGGCGCGGATCGATGAAGGTTTCGACCTTGCGGCGCACCGCGACAAAGCCGGCGCGGCAATAGGCGTTGAGCGCGGCGGGGTGATCAAGGCTGCAAGTGTGGACGTGGACCCGCTCGACCGCATCACCCGACCATGCCCGCTCGATCGCTTCGGCGAGCAGCCAGCGGCCATGTCCTTGCCCGGCATAAGCGGGGATCAGGCCGACGAAGGCGAGCTCGCATTGCCCGGCCGAACGGCGATCGAGTTCGAGCATCCCGACCACCGCGTCGCCATCGCGCACGTCGAACAATTCGACCCCTGGGTGATCGAGGATCGCGGCCAACGCGGCGTCGGGCATGATCAGCCGCGAGAACCACAGCCACGGCGCGCCGACCTGCCGGAACAGCTCGCGATAAGCGGCGGGCGCTGGGTCCTCGATCCGATGGAGCTCGAGCGGGGAGGCGGGCAAGGCGTGCTTAAGCGGCGGTGCCCGCATCTCGAGATAGGAGACGACCGCGGCGAGCTGGCCAGCGGGGACGTCGATCAAGCTCACGCCCAGCGCGCCAGCGGCGGCAGGCTCATCAGGATCGCGTCGATGTTGCCCCCGGTCTTGAGCCCGAACAGCGTCCCGCGATCGTAAAGCAGGTTGAACTCGACGTAGCGGCCGCGGAATTCGAGCAGTGTTGCCAGCTCGGCGTCGGTGAATGGCGTGTCCATCCGGCGCCGCACGATCGCCGGGAAAATGTCGAGAAACGCCTCGCCGACATCGCAGGTAAAGGCGAAATGCGCGTCGAAATGATCTTCGAGCCGGTCGAAGAAGATGCCCCCGACGCCGCGCGCGACCTGGCGGTGGGGCAGCCAGAAATATTCCTCGGCCCATTTGGCGAAGCGTTCGTAAAAGGTCGGATCGTGCGCGGCGCAGGCGGCGCGCAGGCGGGCGTGAAAAGCGTCGGTATCTTGCGCGATCGGCAAAGCGGGGTTCAGATCGGCGCCGCCGCCGAACCAGCGTCGCGTCGTGGTCAGGTAACGCGTGTTGAAATGCACCGCGGGGACGTGCGGGTTGGCCATGTGCGCGACGAGGCTGATCCCGGTGGCGAAGAAGCTGGGGTCCTCCTCGGCGCCGGGGATCGAGACGGCGAATTCGGGGCTCAAACGGCCGCCGACGGTCGAAACATTGACCCCGACCTTTTCGAACACCGTGCCGTTCATCTGCCCGCGCACTCCGCCACCGCCGGGCGAGCCGTCAGCTTCGGTGCGGTCCCACGGGATATAGTCGAACGAGGCGTCGCTGCCGGCCTCGCGCTCGATTCCTTCGAACGCGGCGCAAATTCGATCGCGCAGCGATTCGAACCAGTCGCGCGCGGCTTGTTGCTGGTCGTCGAGCGGTTTCATCGTGGTCGGCGATGGCGGCAAAGCACAGCAGCGGTCAAGGGTTGGAAATTTAGCTGGTTTATTCGGATAATAAGGCTTATACGGACTTTTCCCACCCAGGAGGCAGTTCGCCATGAGCCATCCACTTTTGGAGGTTTCGGCAAAGCAGGTAGCGAGCAAGTTCGGCTATTACACCGACGAGGCCATGCTTCGCCCGGTTGGTATCCAGCGACACGGCTCGACGCGGATCGTGATGATCTCGTTGAACGAATATGAGCGCCTGCTTCGTCGCGATCGCCAAGTCATCCTTACGGAAGATCTCGATGAAGAAACCTTCGAAGCCATCCGCGGCGCCGAACCCGGCGAGCGGTCGCGCACCGCCGGTCGTCGCGTGGCCGATCCCGCAGCCGGGTGATGTCCTTTCTTACGCCTATTTGTGGTCACATGAAGCCGACGCAGGGCAGGAAGAAGGACTGAAAGACCGGCCTGTCGTAATTGTCGTTGCCGTCCAGAATGTGCACGGCAACACGCAACTTCTCGTCGCGCCGATTACCCATAGCGAGCCTCGACTGCCGCAATCCGCAATCGAAATTCCCAAAATTATAAAACGCGAGCTTGGCCTAGATGAGGCGCGAAGCTGGATCATCCTGAATGAATTGAATCGATTTGTCTGGCCGGGTCCGGATATCCGGATCGTCGCGGGCGGGAGCGGCCCTTATCATGGCGCGATTCCGGACCATTTATTCACTCGCATGCGTGATGCGATCGTCGAACGTGCGAGCGCCAACCGCTTGCGGATGACCAAACGGACGGAATGACCGCCGCTATAGCGGCAGGTCGCCGGTCTGGCGCAGCGCTTCACCGAGCGCGAGCGCTGCCGAGGTGGCGAGGTTGAACGAGCGGACCTCGGGTCGGATCGGAATCCGCAGCGCGGCGTCGCACGCCGCGGCGACCTCGGCCGAAACCCCGGCACTTTCCTTGCCGAACATCAAAATATCGTCGGGCTGAAATGAAAAATCATAGAGCGAGGCGTCAGCCTTGGTGGTCAGCAGCACCAGCCGCGCGGCTGGTTGCAGCAACTGGAAGGCTGCAAAATCGGCGTGGCGAACGACCTCGACATGGTCGATATAGTCCATCGCCGTGCGGCGCACGCGCTTGTCTTCCCACGCAAATCCGAGCGGCTCGATCAGATCGACCGCGACGCCCATGCACGCGCCGAGGCGCAACACCGCGCCGACATTGCCGGCAATTTCAGGTTCGAACAGGGCGATCCGCATCGTTGCCCGATAGTCCCCGCACAGCGCATCGCACAAGAGACGCAATTTGGGCATTTGCATCGGCCAAGCGAGGCGCTATCAGGCGCGCCAATCGCTCCCGGGCCAAGCCGGGCGATGCCGTATCTGTATCGGTGCCTGACCGGGCATCGCGCGCACATCATGTTGCAAGGGTGAGCATGGCCACGCTGGAAGAACTCAAGGTTGCGAATGGCGAGGACGATGGTGTCCGCCGGCGTGACTTCATCAATATCGCCGCGGTGAGCTTCGCCGGGGTTGGCGCCGCCGTCGTGGTGTTGCCGCTGGTCAGCCAGATGAGCCCGTCGGCCGATGTGCTCGCGCTCGCCTCGACCGAAGTCGACATTTCGAAGATTGCGCCGGGGCAGGCGATCAAGACCAGCTGGCGCAAGCAGCCGGTGTTCGTTCGCAACCTGACCCCGCAGGAAATCTCGGCAGCCAATGCGGTCAAGCTGAGCGAGCTGCGCGATCCGCAATCGCTGGGCGAGCGGACCAAGCCGGGCAAGGAAAATTGGCTGATCACGCTCGGCGTCTGCACTCATTTGGGCTGCGTCCCGCTGGGCACCGGCGAGGGCGAGAATCGCGGGGACTATGGCGGCTATTTCTGCCCGTGCCACGGTTCGCACTACGACACCGCCGCGCGCATCCGCAAAGGTCCGGCGCCATTGAACCTTTTCGTGCCCGAATATGTATTCACGTCCGACACCGTCGTGACCATCGGCTTAGGAAAGACGACGACATGAGCTTTGCCTGGGCCAAGCCCTATCAACCCAAGACCGAACTTGGCCGCTGGTTCGACGACCGCCTGCCGTTGCCGCGCCTGGTCCATGGCGCGGTCGGCGGCGGCTATCCGGTGCCGCGCAACCTCAATTATGCGTGGAATTTCGGGGTCCTGTCGGGGATTTTCTTGGGCATCCAGATGGTCACCGGAATCATCCTGGCGATGCATTATTATGCCTCGGTCGACGGCGCGTTCAATTCGGTCGAGCATATCATGCGCGACGTCAACGCCGGGTGGATGCTGCGTTATGCCCACGCCAACGGCGCCAGTTTCTTCTTCATCGTGGTCTATATCCATATCTTCCGCGGCCTGTTCTACGGATCGTACAAGGCGCCGCGCGAGCTGATCTGGATGCTCGGCCTGGTGATCTACTTGTTGATGATGGCGACCTCCTTCCTCGGCTATGTGCTGCCGTGGGGGCAGATGAGCTATTGGGGCGCGCAGGTCATCACCGGCTTCTTCTCCGCCTTCCCGCTGGTCGGCGAGCCGATCCGGGTGTGGCTGCTCGGCGGGTTTGCGCCCGACCAGGCGGCGCTGACGCGCTTTTTCTCGCTCCATTACCTGCTGCCGTTCGTGATCGCCGGGGTGGTCATCCTTCACATCTGGTCGCTGCACATTCCGGGGTCGTCCAACCCGACCGGGGTCGATGTGAAGACCGAACAGGACACGCTGCCGTTCCACCCCTTCTACACCGCCAAGGACGGCTGGTTCGTCGGGCTGTTCCTGATGCTTTATTGCGCGGTGCTGTTCTTCGCGCCCAACGCGCTTGGCCACGCCGACAATTACATCCCCGCCAATCCGCTCACGACCCCGGCGCACATTGTCCCCGAATGGTATTTCTGGCCGTTCTACGCGATCCTGCGCGCGTTCACGGTCGACTTCATCCTGCCCGCCAAATTGTGGGGCGTGCTGGCGATGTTCGGGTCGATCCTGCTGTTGTTCTTCCTGTCGTGGCTCGACCGCTCGCCGGTTCGCTCAGGCCATTACCGGCCGGTGTTCAAGCGCTTTTACGTGATCCTGCTGATCGATATCGTGGTCCTCGCGTGGTGCGGCGGGGCGCCGGCAACGCCGACCTACGTCGCGCTCAGCCAGATCGCCTCGGCATATTATTTCGCGCACTTCCTGATCATCCTTCCGCTCATCTCCAAGTTCGAGCGGCCGCTGCCGCTGCCGTCGTCGATCTCGGCCTCGGTGCTGCACGGTGAGAAAGAAGAAAGCGCTCCATACGGGCTCGCCAAGAGCGCGCCCGCGGCGGCCGAATAAGGGACAAGGGGCACATGGTCCGGATTATCGCATTCTTCGTCGGGCTTGGCTTTGCCGGTGTCCTGCTCATCAGTCTGGTGATCGGCGTGGTCGGCACCATCCAGTCGCCGACCGAGCCGACCGCCGAGCATGAGTTTCACAAGGCGCCGCGCGAGCTCCACCTCGCCTCGAACGGGCCGCTTGGACATTATGACCGGGCGCAGCTCCAGCGCGGCTTCCAGGTCTACAAGGAGGTGTGCGCGGCGTGTCACGGGCTGAGCCTGGTGGCGTTCCGCGACCTTGCCGCGCTGGGCTATGAAGAGCCCGAGATCAAGGCGATCGCCAACCAGTGGGCGACTGAAGTGCCGTCGGTGAACCCCGAGACGGGCGAAGTGGCGACCCGCAAGGCGGTCCCGTCGGATCGCTTCCCGAGCCCTTACGGCAATGAAACCGCGGCGCGGGCGGCGAACAACAATGCGCTTCCGCCCGACCTCTCGCTGATCACCAAGGCGCGCGAGGAAGGCCCGGCCTACCTCTATTCCTTGCTCACCGGCTATGCCACGCAGTCGCCCGAGATGCTGCGCAAATTCCCGGCGGTGAAGACCCCCGACGGGCTGTATTACAATCCGTATTTTGCCAACCTCAACTTCGCCATGCCGCCGCCGTTGGTGAGCGATGGCCAGGTGACCTATGCCGACGGCACCAAGGCGACCGTCGACCAGATGGCGACCGACGTGTCGGCGTTCCTGACGTGGACCGCCGAGCCCAAGCTCGAGAATCGTCACCGCGCCGGGATTGCGGTGCTGATCTTCCTGCTGATTGCAACGATCCTGGGTTATTTGAGCTATCGCAACATCTGGGCCGAGGCCAAGCGCAAGGTCGCGCCGAAAGGCGTGCTCGATCCTGAAAATAAGGCGCGTAGCGAACACGCCAAGGACGAAGCGGGAATGGCCGACTAAGCAGCCTCTTCCTCGCGATTAGGCTATTCGGCGGGACGGCGTTGCATCAGCACGATCGAGGTGTAGCGCATCACCTCGACGCCATCCTGGTTGGTGACGATCGTGAGAGTGCGGATGCTGCCGATGTCTGGCTTTGATCGCGACGGGGTCTTGTCGAGGATCGTGCCGCGCACGGTGAGGCGATCGCCGGGATAGACCGGCCTTAGCCAGCGCAATTCGTCGATCCCGGGCGATCCCAGTCCGGCCTGCGGATTTTTGGCGATCGCGGCGACGATCACCGCCATCGCCATCGCCCCGGTGTGCCAGCCCGACGCCGCGAGCCGCCCGAAGTGGGTCTTGGCAGCAGCTTCATCCGACAGATGGAACGGCTGCGGATCATATTTGCGGGCGAATTCGAGCACTTCCTCGCGGGTCACGTCATAATGACCGAACACGGTCTCGGCGCCGACCTCCAGATCCTCGAAGTAAATCATGTCCGTCCTTCCGGTGGGGCATCCCAGGTCTCAAGCACCGATCCGAGCGCGGCCGTCAGCGGCGCAAGCGAGGCCTCATGCACGCGCCATTCGTCGATCGCTTTGCGGTGGAGCGGGCGCCTCACTTGCGCCGCGCTGATCGTCCGCACGGTGCGCTGGTTGCGGTGGAAGTCGAGCATCGCGGGGTCGAACGCGAGGTCTAGCGTGGCGCACAAGTGCCTAAGTTCGCGCTCGGGATCGTCGACCAACCGCTCATACACCAGCCGCGCGACCCGGCCCGGCCGGACCCGGTCGAGGTGCGCCATATGTTCGACGTAGCAGCGGTAATAATGCGCCCATTGGTCGAGCGAATAGCAATGCTCGATCCCGGTCGCGTAGAGCTGGCGGTAGTTGGACCAGCCGCACGCCATCGGGTGGCGCCGAACGTCGATCACCCGTGCGCGCGGCAGGATCAGCCCGATCAAGCCAAGGTGCGCCCAATTGTTGGGCATCTTGTCGAGAAACAGAGGCCGGTCGGAGTGGCGATGCGTCGCGGCGCGAGCGAGATATTCTTCGCCGAGACGCTTGGTGTCGGCAGCGCCGAGCGCGGCGATATGATGTTCGACCGAGGTTCCTGCGCGGCGCGCGGCGCGCTTCAGTTCGCGCATCAACTGGTTGATGTGCGGAAGCTCGGCGGTGCCCTCGATCGCGGGGTGGCTGGCGAGCATCTGCTCGACCAGGGTCGATCCCGAGCGCTGCATCCCGACGATGAAGATCGGGGCGTCCGAGCGACTGCCATGCCCGGCCCGCTGGGCGAAGAAATCCGCCGTGTAGAGGTCGGTCGCCGCGGCGATCTGACGCTCAAGGCGGTCGGGGTCGTGCTTCGATGAGGCGTGGCGCAGCGTATTGGCCGCGGCGTAGGTCGCGAAGGATCGCGCATGCTCGCCGGCGCTTTCCTCGGCCCGGCCGAGCGCGAAGCCGATCCGCACGCGCTCGTCATCGGCCAGCCCGGGATCGACCAGCGCGGCATTCATCACCGCACGATCGCGATCGTCGAACCGCACCGCCTTGCTGTTGGCGAGGCTCCACCACGCCGGGCCATTGTGCGGATGATCGATCAGGATTGCGCGGTACAGCGCAATCGCCTCGTCGACCTCGCCCATCGCGCGCAGGGCGTGGCCAAGCCTGAGGCGGGTCGTCGGGTGGTCGTCATCGATCACCAGCAATTGGCGCAATGCGGCGACCTCGCCCGCCTCGTCGCCGAGCAGCCCGAGTGCCGTGGCGCGCGCGAGAATCACCGGCCGCTGCGCCCGCGCTTCGGGCGGTAGCGCATCGAACACCGCCATCGCCGGCGCCGCGCGGTGGGCATCGATCAGCGTTTCGCCAAGCGCGATCCGCAACAAGACCAAGTCGGGCGCGAGCGCAATCGCGCGCTTTAACAGGTCGATCGCGCCGAGCGCATCGCCGAGCCCGCGGTGCGCCAGCCCGGCAAGCCCGAGCATCGCCGGATCGTCGAACTGATCGCGCAGCGGCGCGGCAAGCAGTTGACGTGCTTCGGCAAAATGGCCCGCCGCAATCGCACGCTTGGCCGCCTGCAACAAGGCGTGACGGCCGCCTGGCCCGGTTCGACCGGTCGCAGCGGGGAAAGGCGAGGGGGCACGCGGCACGCCTTAATCCATGCCCGGCGCGGCGCGCCGAGGGAAGCCCCCGGCCACCGCGCCGGTGCCGTTTCCTCCACAGGAAACAGACTCTAGAAAGTTCGGCCGAACTTGAGCCCGATAGTGCGCGGCCGGGTGACGGTGGTATAGATCTTCCCACCGATCGCGGTCAGTCCATCGGGATCGCCACAGGTCGTCTCGGTGCATTGAATCGATTTGGACTCGAAGCCGCGCTTGTCGAACAGATTGCGCACATAAAGCTCGGCAGTCCATGGCCCGGATTTGAGCCCGGTGCTTGCGTCCCACTGGCTGTAGGCCGGCAGGTTGCCGTAGATTCCGTTTTGGATCGTGCGCAGGTCGCGCGTGCGCTTGCCCTCGTAGCTGCCCGATAATTGCACATGCCCTTTCATCGTCGCCACCGGGTATTCGTAGCGTGCCCGGACGCTGCCCTTGAATCGCGCGGTCAGGGGAAGGCGCGTGCCGGAGGGCGCCAGTTCTTCATTCACTTCGGGAATGTCATCGCCGTCGAGGTCGACGTCGCGCGAGCAGTCAAAGTCTTCGTTGGCGATGGCGCAGAAAGCATTGTTGAGCTTGCCGCGGATATAAGCGGCGCCGGCATTGAGCGTGAGTCCCGCCATCGGCCGATAGTAAAAATCGACTTCCGCGCCACGAATCCGTGCGTTTCCGGCGTTGCGAATTTCGGTGAGGCCGTTGGCGCCAAGGAAGGATAATTGGATGTCCTTCCAGTCGAGCTGGTACACCGCCGCATTGAGCCGCATCCGGCCATTGGCGAAGGTCAGCTTCGTGCCCGCTTCATAGTTGGAAATAAAGTCGGCCTGGTAGGGCGGCAAGGTTCCGCGACGGTTGATCCCGCCGGGACGGAAGCCGCGCGACCAGGTCGCGTAGACCAGCGCGTCCGAGTTCGGCTTCCAGGTCGCATTGAGGCGATGGATGAAACCGCTGTCCTTGGTGCGCTTGTCGACGTTCGTGCAGGGCGATCCACTGACCTCTGCGTCGGCGAAGCAGGCCGCAACGCCCGTTGACCCGGAATAGCCGTCGCTGAACCCGAAGAAGCCGACCAGGCTGTTATCATATTTGTACAGACGTCCGCCGCCAGTGAGCGAAATGGTCGGCGTGATGTCGAAGGAAAGCTCTCCAAACAAGGCATAATCACGGTCGACCCGGATCTGCTTTGTCAGCCAGATGTTGCTGTCGGTGCCGGGGACGGTGATCGCGTCCGCAATGTCATCGACGATGTAGTCTTGCTCGATATTGTGCAGCTGACGCTGGTAGAACAGCCCACCGACCAGCCGCACTCGCTTGTCGGCGGGCGAGGTGAAGCGTAGTTCGTGCGACATCTTCCGGTACCGGTCGATCGCTTGGATATACTGATTGGGGTTCACCAGATTGTCGGCATTGTCGTAGAAATAGGCGCCGTAGCCCGCGAGCTGGTCGTAGAAATAGGAATAATCCGAATAATCGACCTCCTGATCGACCCGCCGGCGCAGCAGCGAGCCAGCGTAGGTGACGTCGAAATTGCCGAGCTTGCCTTCGACCGTCAGCGCGGCCTGGATCCACTTGTCCTTCGCCTTCTCAGGATTGAACTGCATGATCTCGAGATCGCCAAGGCCGCGCTCCTGGGCGAAGTTGCCGCGGCTGGTCTGCTTCTGACCGACCAAGCTGGGGGTCACGGTCCAATTATCGTCGAGGTCGATCTTGAGCGCGGCGCGCGCGCCATAGGTGTCGACGTCGTTGTAATTGTCTTCAGCGAGGTCGGTGTTGCTGAATGCGATACCCGAGGTCGGGAAATTGAGCGTGCCCTCAATATTGTCGATGTAGCCGCCATCGCGGCGATACCAGCCGACTGTGCGAAGCGCGATATTGCTCGACAAGGGCGTGTTGATGAACGCTTCGCCGCTATAGCCAAAGTCGCCGTGCGCCACGTTGTTCGCTTCGAGGTTGATCTCGCCATAAGTGCCCGACAAGTCGGGTTTGTTGGTGATGATGCGGATCGTTCCGGCCTGGCTCGATGCGCCGTAAAGCGTGCCTTGTGGCCCGGCGAGCGCCTCGATCCGGGCGATGTCGAAGATGTGGACGTCGAGCGCACCAGAAATGGTCGTGATCGGCTGTTCGTCGAGATAGGTGCCGACGCTGGGGAGCGAGCTCGAGTGGTTGCCGTTCTCGCCCGACGCGACGCCGCGGAAATAGACGTTCGACGTGCCTGGTCCGCTTGGGCTGCCGCCGCCGCCGCCGGATTTGAACGAAAGCGACGGAACCAGCCGGGCATAATCCTCGAACTTGTTGACTTGCAGATCGTCGAGCGTCTTGGTGGTGATCGCGGTGATCGCGATCGGCACGTCCTGGAGATCTTCGGCGCGGCGCTGGGCGGTGACGATGATCGTGTCGGGATCTTCGGCGGTCTTCGCCTGAGCCGCGGGATCGACCGGCGCCGGTGGGCTGGCCTGGGCGAAGGCGGCCCCGCTTCCGAGCAGCATGGTCGATGCGAGCAGCAGGCAGCTCGAGCGGCGGATCAAGGCAGAGCAGTCGCGACGCATCGTAAATTCCCCCCGGAAAGATTGGCGCGAGAGTGAGTGACGAGCGAAGGTCGGTCAATCGACATTCGTCATGCGTCCGTCACATCTTTGCCGCCTATGGCAAACGGGCATCATCCCAATCATCGAGCGCGGGGCCGAGCGCGGCTTCGAGCGGGCCGAGCCAGGCGCCAAACCGGCGCCACTGGTCGATCCCGTCGCGGCTGATCGGGCGGCGGACCTGTTCCGAGCTGGCGGTGCGCACGGCGCGCTTATTCTCATGAAAGCGGAGACATTCTTCCTCAAACTCAAGCTCGAGATAGCCGAGCAATGCGCGCACTTCGCGTTCGGGATCGTCGACCAGTCGTTCGTGGATGACGCGGTGGACCTGGCCCGGCTGGACGCGATCGAAATGCGCCATCAGCCGAACATAGTCGGCGTAATATTGGCCGAAATGCGCCAGATCGTAGCTGAACGACTGGCCGCGCGCGTAATGCTGCTTGAAGTTGGAAAAGCCGCAGGCGAGCGGGTGGCGCCGCGCGTCGACGATTTTGGCGTTGGGCAAAATCAGGCGAATGATGCCGGTATGCGCCCAATTGTTGGGCATCTTGTCGATGAACAACGGCTTGTCGGTCTGCCGATGGACGCGCGTTCGGTCGAGATACTCCTGGCCGAGCGCAACGAGGCGCTCCGGGGCAAGCCTGGCGAGAATCTCGGGATAAGCGCCGGGTTCCGCCTCGCCCTCGAGCGAACTGACCATTGCAATGAGGTCGGGAAGCTCCATCGTCCCCTCGATTTGGCTGTGGCTGGCGAGGATCTGCTCGATCAGGGTCGATCCGGCGCGCGGCATGCCGAGGATGAAGATCGGGTCGCGAGCAGGGCAGCCGTGGCCGGCGCGCGCGGCGAAAAACGCCTCGTCCATGAGCGCGATCTTGCGGTCGACCTGGTCGCTGACCCGATCGGGATCATGGCCGAGCTGTTCGGCGCGAAGCGCGTTGCCGGCGGCATAATGGCGCCACGCCGCGCGATCGTCGTGGCGGTCCTCCTGCGCCTTGCCGAGCGCGAAGTGCAGGTGGAGCCGGTTGTCGGCGTCGAGCGCAGCATCGTCGAGCGCGGCCGCCCACGCCGCGCGGGCGGGCGCGCCCCAACGCCCCCGGGTGAAAATTGGGCGGGGCCCCCCCCCCT